>JAKALX010000359.1 GCA_021823905.1 Chloroflexota bacterium
CGGTTTGCGCATTGTCCGCGCCCATCGCTACCTGCGCCACATAAACATTGCCGTAGGCCGAGGCGATCATGCCGAGATCCTTCTTGCCCAGCCGCTTCCCGCCGGCCGCGAACTTTGCGACGGCGGCGCGCGGTGTCGCTTTCGAAGCCTGGCCGCCCGTGTTCGAGTACACCTCGGTGTCCAGCACCAGGATGTTGACGTTCCGGCCGCTGGCGAGGACGTGGTCGAGGCCGCCAAAGCCGATGTCGTAGGCCCAGCCGTCTCCGCCCACGATCCAGACGCTGCGCGGGACCAGGTTGTCGGCGACAGCGAGGAGGTCCCGAACCGTGGCGTTCGTCGGGCCGAGCCTGGACAGGTGGCCCTTGATGTGATGCAGGCGGGAACGGAGGGCGTCGACGCCGGCCTGGGTCGACTGGTCCGCGCCGAGGATTTCCGCCACGATTTCGTTCCCGACGAGCGGTGCGACTTCCAGCAGGAGCCGCCGCGCGAGGGCCACGTGCTGGTCGACCGCCATGCGCATGCCGAGACCAAACTCGGCGTTGTCCTCGAAGAGGGAGTTCGCCCAGGCCGGCCCTCGGCCTTCGGCGTTCACCGACCACGGGGTTGTCGGCAGGTTGCCGCCGTAGATGGACGAGCAGCCGGTTGCGTTCGCCACGAGCAGGCGGTCGCCAAACAACTGGCTGAGCAGCTTGAGGTAGGGTGTTTCGCCGCACCCGGCGCAGGCGCCCGAGAACTCGAAGAGCGGTTCGACCATCTGCGAGCCCTTGATGCTGCCGACATTGATCTTTTCGCGGTCAACTGGCGGCAACTGCTCGAAGAACGTCCAGTTCGCGCGTTCCTGTTCGAGGTGCGGCTCGCGCGCTTCCATGTCGATGGACTTGTGTTTGAGGAGGGATTTGTCGCGCGCCGGGCAAACGTCGACGCAGACGCCGCAGCCGGTGCAGTCGTCGGGCGCGACCTGGATCGTCATCACGGCGCCGGGAAGGTCGTGGGCCGACCAGCCGCGGTGCTGGAAGCCCTCCGGCGCCCGATCCAGCTCCGCCGAGTCGAACACCTTCATCCGGATGGCGGCGTGCGGGCAGACCAGTGCGCACTTCGCGCACTCGATACAGATAGCGGGGTCCCAGATCGGGATCTCGGCGGCGATTCCTCGCTTCTCCCACTTCGCCGTGCCCGTGGGGAACGTCCCATCGACCGGGAGGGCGCTGACCGGGAGCAGGTCGCCCTTGCCGGCGAGCATCATCGCCGTGACGCGCTGAACGAAGTCCGGCGCGTCGGCCGGCACCGCCGGGAGGCGATGACTGGTGCTCGTGACGCGCGACGGGATGGTCACCTCGTGCAGGGCTTCGAGCGCGGCATCGACGGCGGCATAGTTGCGGCTGAGGACGGCGTCGCCCCGGCTGCCGTAGCTCTTCTTGATCGCTTTCTTGATCGCGGCGATCGCCTGCTCCTGCGGGAGCACGTTCGCCAGGGCGAAGAAGCAGGGCTGGAGGACGGTATTGACCCGGTTACCCAGGCCGGCGTCGCTCGCGACCCGGCTGGCGTCGATGACGAACAGCCGAATCCGGCGTTCGATGATCGTTTGCTGAATCTCGGCCGGCAGCCGGTCCCACGTCTCGTCCCGGCCGTAGGGGCTGTTGAGCAGGAATGTCGCGCCGGCCTCCGCCAGCTCGAGCACGTCCATTCGTTCGAGGAAGTGGAACTGGTGGCAGGCGACGAAGGTCGCGCGGTCGATCAGGTAGGACGAGCGGATCGGGTCCGGGCCGAAGCGAAGATGCGAAATCGTGGTCGATCCGGACTTCTTGGAGTCGTAGACAAAGTATCCCTGCGCGTGGAGCGGCGTGGTCTCGCCGATGATCTTCACCGTGTTCTTGTTCGCGCCCACGGTGCCGTCGCTGCCGAGCGCGTAGAAGACCGAGCGCACCGTCGTGGCGGGCTCCGTCGTGAACTCGCGGTCGTAGTCGAGGCTCGTATGGGAGACGTCGTCGGTGATGCCCACGGTGAAGTGGTTCTTCTGTTGGGGTTTGTCGATCTCAGCGAAGACGGCGGCGGCCATCGCGGGCGTGAACTCCTTGGAGGCAAGCCCATAGCGTCCGCCAATGATCCGGGGCATCGCGCCTGCTAGCTTCCCCGCGGAGAACTGTTCGACGACGGCGGTAAGGACGTCCTGGTAGAGCGGCTCGCCGGTGGCGCCAGGCTCCTTCGTGCGGTCGAGCACGGCGATCGAGCGGACCGTCGCCGGAAGCGCGTCGGTGAACGCTTCAATGGAGAAGGGCCGGTAGAGGCGCACCTTGACGAGGCCGACCTTCTCTCCGCGCGCGGCGAGCGCCTCGACCGCCTCTTCGATCGCGCCGGTTGCCGAGCCCATCGCGACGACCACGCGCGTCGCGTCCGGCGCCCCGGCGTAGTCAAACAGCCGGTAGTGGCGCCCGGTCCGCCCCGAAAACTGGTCCATCGCATCTTGCGTAATACCCGGCGCCGCCGCGTAGAACGGGTTGCAGGCTTCACGAGCCTGGAAGAACACGTCCGGGTTCTGGGCGCTGCCGCGCAGGACCGGAGCATCTGGCGACAGCCCGCGCGCCCGGTGAGCCTGGACGAGGTCGTCGGAGACGATCGCGCGGATGTCGTCGTCGTTGATCCGTACGATCTTGTTGACCTCGTGCGAGGTGCGGAAACCGTCGAAGAAGTGGACGAACGGCACGCGGGCGCGAAGCGTGGCGCCGGTGGCAATGAGCGCGAAATCCTGGGCCTCCTGTACGGATGACGCACAGAGCATGGCCCAGCCGGTGCTTCGCGCGGCCATTACGTCGCTGTGGTCGCCGAAGATCGAGAGGGCGTGGGTCGCGACGGTGCGCGCGGCAACGTGGAAGACCGCCGGGGTGAGCTCGCCGGCAATCTTGAACATGTTGGGGATCATCAAGAGGAGGCCCTGCGACGCTGTGAAGGTGGTCGTCAGCGCCCCGGCCTGGAGCGCGCCATGGGCGGTCCCGGCGGCGCCGGCTTCACTCTGCATCTGGATGACGCGGGGGACCGTCCCCCAGATGTTGGTTCGCCCTTCCGCGGACCAGGCATCAGCGAGCTCGGCCATCGCGGACGAGGGAGTGATGGGGTAGATGGCGATGACCTCGGCGGTCTTGTGGGCGACATATGCCGCCGCCTCATTTCCGTCGACTGTGGCGTACTCGTGTTTCATAGGCTGAAGCCCTCCCCGGCTGGTGGCGCGTGTCGCGATCATCGCGTCGCAAGCCGGCAAGCCTGTACTCCGTGGGGCGGAGAAACGAACCGCCGGGATCGACCCGGCCTGCCCGGAACGATAGTTGCACGTGCGACCAATGCACTGTTCACCATCACTGTGCCATAAGGCTCTCCTATTCGCGCCGTCCGGCGGTACGTAGTTGCCGGGCCGTTCGGACGGCCCGTTGCAGCCAGCGGAGCTCCAGGCGTGGCATGCTTGGCCCGCGCCGCCGCGCCGCCGGGAGCTCTCGCATGGATCGCACCGTCTACGTCGTACCCCACTGCCACTGGGACCGCGAGTGGTACCAGCCACACGAACTCTTTCGCTGGCGTCTCGTCCAGATGATCGACGAACTCCTCGACCACATGGAGGGGCATCCGGAATTTCGCTGCTTCACGCTTGACGGACAGTCAATCGTCATCGACGACTACCTGGAACTGCGTCCCGAAAACGAGCCCCGCTTGCGGGCAATGCTCGAATCCGGACGGATCGTGATTGGGCCGTGGTGGGTGCAGCCCGACGAGTTCCTGCCGTCCGGTGAATCGCACATCCGCAGCCTTCAGAAGGGCATCCGCTTCGCGGACCGGCTGGGCGGCTCGTTGCGCGTTGGTCATTGCGCCGACCAGTTCGGCCACATCGCCCAGATGCCGCAGATCATGGGCCAGCTCGGCCTCACCAGCGCCTGCCTCTGGCGCGGTGTCCCGGACTCTGTTCCGGGCTGGAGCTTTCGCTGGGAAGCGCCCGACGGGACCCGCCTGCCGGTCCTCTATCTTCGCAACAGCTACTCGAGCGGCTGGCGCCTCCCGTCCGAGCCCGAGGAGCTCGTCGAGCGTGTTCGCCGCCAGGAACGCGATCTTCGTGACGACGAGCCGGCCCTCCTGATGAACGGAACCGACCATTCGCGCATGGAGAAGCACGTCCCCGATGCGCTCGCCGCCGCGGCGGGGCGTGGCTATGACTTCCGCCTCGCCACGCTCGCCGAGTACGAGCGTGCCCGCCTCGACGCGGGAATCGACGAATTCGTCCACCATGGCGAGCTGCGCTCGCCGGATCGCTCGAATGTGCTGGTGGGTGTGCTAT
>JAKALX010000360.1 GCA_021823905.1 Chloroflexota bacterium
GATCTCGCTACTGGTGGAACCGGGATGTCGAATCGCTGACCCGCGTCTTCGTGCAGGACATCACGAAGGGTATCCAGGGGACCTCCATCAAAGCCGGCATCATCAAGCTCGCGAGCGACCATGAGGCGGGCGGCGTGAACGCGCTGAACGAGACCTGCCTGCGCGCCGGAGCGCGCGCCCACCGCGCAACAGGCGTGCCGATCGCGACCCACAACAACCCGCCCGAGCTCGGGCGCGAGCAGCAGCGGGTCTTCAAGGAGGAAGGCGTCGATCTCAGCCGGATCGTCATCGGGCACGTTGGTGACACGACGGACGTGGCCTATCTGAAGGAGCTGATGGACAACGGCTCCTACGTCGGCATGGATCGATTCGGGATGGACTTCCTGCTTTCGTTCGAGGACCGCGTGAACACCGTGGCAAGCCTCTGCAAGGCCGGGTATGCGGAGCGGGTCGTGCTCAGCCACGATGCTTCGTGCTGCCTCGACTGGATCGCCGACCGCGCCGCCGTAGACGAGCGAGCCCCTAACTGGAATTTCAACCACATTCCTGATGCCGTCGTCCCGGCACTCCTCCAGCGAGGCGTGAGCCAGCAACAGGTGGACCAGATGCTCATCCACAACCCGCGCACGCTCTTCGAGCGTCAGGGAGCCTACTGAGCGGCGGCCGCACGCGTGAACAAAGGAGCGCCTTGATGACCAGGAAGGTTCTGGTGGCCGGCGCCTCGGGGCTCGTGGGCCATGCAGCGATGGAGGAGTTTGCCGCGCGGCCCGGCTGGGGCGTCGTGGGCGTCTCGCGCCGCAAACCTGCTGACGTTGCCGGCGCTGAGTTTGTGTCTGTCGACCTGACCGACGCACCCGCGTGCGAGCGAGTGTTCAGCGAGATGAGCGACGTTACCCATGTCGTCTACGCCGCGTTGCAGGAGGAGCCGGGGCTGATGCCGGGCTGGCTCGATCCCGGGTTGATGGACCGGAACGCGGCGATGCTCCGCAACCTGTTCGAGCCGCTGTCTCGCGTTGCGGAGGGACTGGAGCACGTGACGCTCCTCCACGGCACGAAGGCGTATGGCCTGCACCATCCGTCGGTCGGGTATGCCGGCGTGAAGATCCCGCTGCGCGAGCGGGAGCCGCGCAAGGAGCACCCGAACTTCTACTTCTTGCAGGAAGACTACCTTCGCGAGAAGCAGCGCGGCCGGAAGTGGGCGATGACGGTCTACCGGCCGACGGTCATCTACGGCGACGCGCCCGGAAACAACATGAACCCGACCCTCGCGATCGCGGTCTACGCGGCGCTCCTCCGCGAGCGTGGCGAACCGCTCTCGTTCCCCGGGCAGGGGAACGCGCCGGTCCTTCGCGAGGCAGTGGACGCAAATCTCGTTGCCCGCGCGATCGTGTGGGGCGCAACAGCCCCTGAAGCCCGCAACGAGACGTTCAACCTGACCAACGGCGACGTGTTCATCTGGGAAAACGTATGGCCCGCGATCGCGCAGACGCTCGGCATGGAGGTGGGCGCACCCAAGCCGTTCTCGTTCGCGAAGGATCTGCCCGCCCTTGACGCGGAGTGGGCTGCAATCGTTGATAAGTACGGTCTCAACGCCTCGAAAAGTGTCGTCGAATTCGTCGGCTACAACTCGCTCGTGTATGCCGACGTGATGCTCTCATCAGCGATGCGTTCGCCCATCCCGGCGTTGAACAGCACGATCAAGATTCGCCAGGCCGGCTTCCCCGACTGCATCGACACCGAAGACATGTTCCGGGTGCAGTTCGAGAAGTTGCAGGGCGGTGGCGTCATTCCCGCTTTTGCAAGGCGTTGACGAAGAAGGTTGGCGGCCCCAAGCACACGGCGGCCTTTCGTTGTCCCCGGAGACATCAGCATGCCTTGAGAAACACGGCCGCCCTTCGCGTGGGCAAGTCGCTAATCGCTGGCGTTTGCCGTCAGCGACTCGCGATGCGGCAACAGTCGGTCGAGGTGAAGATCGAGCTATTCGGGCGTAACCGGAATGAAGGGACCCATCGTGAAGTGCTGCCGGCACGGCGACCACGCTTCGGTTATGGGTGTAAGCGTCTCTTTGCGGGTGGTGGAGCTGGGCGGATTCGAACCGCCGACCCTCTGCCTGCCAGGCAGATGCTCTCCCACTGAGCCACAGCCCCCCGAAGACCGCTCTCGATGGTACCAACCAACCACTGATCCGGCAAACCGCGGGCTATTTTCGCGTCCGTGGATCGAGCGCGTCACGCAGTCCGTCGCCAAGGAAGGTGAAACAGAGCATCAGCGCGGCCACCATGATTGCCGGCCAGATCACCAGCAGGTTGTTCGACTGAAGGAGCGCCTGGCCGTCGCTGATCAGTGAGCCAAGGCTGGCGTTCGGCGGCGGCACGCCCAGTCCGATGAACGCCAGCGCTGCCTCGGCGAAGATGCGTGTCGGGATACCGAAGGTAATGGCCACGATCACCGTGCTCAGCGTGTTCGGCAGCATGTGCACGCGCACCACGCGGAACTCGCTGGCGCCAACGCAGCGCGCGGCGGTGACGTAGTCCTGGTTCTTGATGGAGAGCATCTGGCCGCGAACGAGGCGGCAGATGGTCACCCAGCTGACGAACGAAATTGCAAGGATCGTCACCAACAGAATCGCCGGCAATCCCGGGATCTGCGGGTCTCCGCTGCCGATGATGGGCCAGGCGCGACCGAAGATAGCCTGGCGAACGAGGATGATGAAGAGCAGGTCCGGGAAGGCGTACGTCAGGTCCGTGACCCAGGTGATGATGCCATCGGTCAGGCGGCCGCCGAGGGCCGCCGTCATGCCCATCGCGAGGCCGATGCAGACCACGATGAACTCGGCGCCGAAGCCGACCTTGAGCGAGAAAAGCGTCCCCTGCGCCATGCGTGCCCACATGTCGCGCCCGAGATTGTCGGTTCCGAGCCAGTGGTCACTGGTCGGGCCGGCGTTCGTGTTGTCCTCGTTGGATGCTGTGACATAGAGCTGCTGGTTGGGATCGTGACGCTGGACGACGCTCCACGAGGTCCCAAGGATGGCGACGACGGTGATTCCGATGAGGAGAATGCCCGCCACGACGGCCAGGCGATTCCGAACGAGCCGCTGAAACGCCTGGGACCAGAGCCCACGCTGCTTGGTGTGAATCTGCTCACTCGCAAAGTCGAAAGGCTGAGCGATTGGTGTGCTGGCCATAGGCGTTCTTTCTCTGTGCGTTAGTACCGGATTCGCGGGTCAGCGATGCCGTAAAGCAAGTCGACGATGAGGTTCATACCGACGATAATAGTGCCATAAAAGATGGTGACACCCATGATAACACCGTAATCCCGGTTGAGAACGGACTCCACAAACGTGCGCCCTAGGCCGGGAATGGAGAACGCGCGCTCAATGATGAATGAACCGACGACGAGATTGGCGAAAATCGGCCCGCTGATAGTCAACACGGGAATGATCGCGTTCTTGACGGCGTGACGCATGATGACAGTGAATTCTTTCACGCCTTTAGCACGAGCAGTCCTGATGTAATCCTGTCGTAAGACGTCAAGCATGGACGCACGGGAAATCCGTGCGACGAAGGCCATGTTCAAGAAGCCAAACGAGACGACGGGGAGTACCATTGTCTTGTAATCCCAGAGCTCCCAGCCGATGACATTAAACCAGTGCAGGCGGACGGCGAAAATAATCGCAAGTATCGGCGCCAGCACGAAGCTCGGAAGCGCAGCCCCGCTAGTAGCGACAAATACCCCGACGTAATCACCCAGGCCGTTCTGATTGAGCGATGAGAAGATCCCAAGTATCAGCCCGAATATAATCGCGAACAGGAAGGTGAAAATACCGAGCTGAAGGGAGATCGGGAACCGGTCGCCAATGATGTCGCGAACCGGGCGGTCATTGGAAAAGGAGATCCCGAGATCAGCCTTGAGCAGGTTCCCGATGTAGCTGATGTACTGCTCGGGAAGAGACTTATCGAGGCCGTAACGCTTGTCGAGGTTAATCTTCGTAGCTTCGGAGAGAGGTTTATCGCTATCGAACGGGCCGCCCTGAACCGTGTGCATGAGGAAGAACGTGATGGTCGCGATTGCGAAAAGCAAGGGGACCATCAGGATGATGCGGCGAATCGCGTAAGCGAGCATGGTCGGTCCGTCTCCTAAGTCTGGGGGCCCTCGTTGTGAGGGCCCCCAGACCTGGGTAATTGCGTATAGCCGTTTCCCCGGTGGAGTTGGGCTACTTCTTGGTCGTTGACCAGTTCTCCGGGTTCCAGTCGCCAGCGACGAAGGTGTCGCCGGGGCGCTTGGACTCCGCCATGC
>JAKALX010000014.1 GCA_021823905.1 Chloroflexota bacterium
CGGCACCGACGCATATGGGCGCGACATCTATGCGCGCATCATCGTCGGCACCCGCCTGGCGGTCATAATCGGTGTCGGCGCCTCTCTGATCGCTGTCATCAGCGGTACGATCGTTGGCCTCATCTCCGGCTACTTTGGCGGCAAGATCGACCTCGTCATCCAACGCTTTGTCGACTCGATCCAGGCGTTCCCCGGCCTGGTCTTGCTGATGCTGATCGTTTCGGTCATGGACCAGCCGAGTCTCACGCTAACCGTGGTCGCGCTGGGATTCCTCGGTTTTGCGACCTCCGTTCGCATCGTCCGGTCGTCGGTGCTCTCTGTCTCCAACACTGCCTTCGTCGAGGCGGCCCGTTCCTACGGAGCGGGAGACATGCGCATCATGGCCCAGCACGTATTGCCGAACATCCTGTCGGCCATCCTCGTCGTCTTCTCGATCAGCATTGGCGCGTACATCCTTGCGGAGGCCGCGCTTTCGTTCCTTGGCCTCGGTCCGGCCGATCAGACCACCTGGGGAAAGATGGTGAATTCAGGGCGCGCCTCGCTCGACCTTCACCCCTGGGAGTCGGTGTTCGCCGGCGCAGCGATCACCCTGACCGTGTTGGGCTTCAACGTCGCCGGCGACGCCCTCCGCGACGAGCTCGACCCGCGGCTACGGGGACGGTAGCAGGGGTTCAATCCTGCCGTTCGGTCTCAGCTCTCGCTTGCGCTTCGTCGAGCAGCTCCATGACGTGCATGACGCGCGCCTCGATGCCTGCTTCGCGCACCGCCGCCTGGTACTGGAGCTGGCAGCCCGGGTTCGCTGTGACCACAACGTCGGGTCGCGCCGCGCGGAACTGATCGGCCTTTCGCTCTCGAAGCGCCGCCGACATCGTGGGCTGAACGAGGCTGTAGATTCCCGCGGCGCCGCAGCACATGTCCGCGCCGTTGGTCTCGACTAGCTCGCAGCCGGTGGAGCGAAGCAGTTGGCGCGGCTGCTCGCGGATGCGCTGCGCGTGGGCGAGATGACATGGATCCTGGTAGGCCACGCGGCCCGTGAAGGCGGCCGGCGTTTCGACCCCGAGGCCCGCGACGTACTCGGTTGCGTCGCGGACGCGGGCGCTGAAGGCGCGCGCACGCTCAGCGTAGGCGCGGTCGCCGTCGAGCAGTTCTCCGTACTCCTTCATGGCGGCGCCGCAGCCGGCGGAGTTGACCACGATCGGGGCTTCGCTGCCTTCGAGGGCGTCGATGTTCTGGCGGGCGAGCCGGCGAGCGAACTCGAGGTCGCCGTCGTGAGCGCTGAGGGCGCCGCAGCACACCTGGAGGGGGGCGTTCTCGGTTCGAATCCCGGCACGAGCGAGGACTCGGGCAGTGGCGCGATGGACGTCGCCGAAAAGCTCGCCCATGACGCAGCCCGTGAACAGGATCGCCTCGCCGCGAGGCGCAGCCGGCTGCGGGACGTCGCCGCCTCGGCGAAGGGGCGCGCCGACGCGGTTCGGGAGCATGCGTTCGCCGCGCGCCAAAGGTGGGATGAGGTGCAGGATTCCCGACCGGACGGCGGCCGTTCGAACCGCCGAATTCGCGAGCCAACGGACCGGCGCCAGGATAGCAGCGAGCACCCGCGGCCGGGCGACAACGTTGCGGAGGAGGAATCTTCGCATCTGGCGGGACTGCGCGCCGCTTGGCGGAGCGGCGTCGAGTTGGGCGCGTGTCTTCTCCATGAGCCTGCCGTAGGGGACGCCGCTGGGACAGACGGCCTCACAGGCGCGGCATTGCAGGCAGAGCTCCCAGTGCGACTGCACGGTGGCGGTCAGTGGGATGCGGCCTTCGGCGACCGCCTTCATGAGGTGGATGCGGCCGCGGGGCGATTCGGCCTCGAGGCCCGTGATGGCATACGTCGGGCAAGAGTTCACGCAGAGGCCGCAGTGGACGCAACGGCTGAGGTCTTCGGCGGCGGGCGCGTCGGCCGGGCGCGGCCAGGGCGAATCAGATGCCACCGGCAAACCTCCCCGCGTTGATGCGGCCATCTGGATCGTAGGCCGCCTTCACGCGGCGCATGAGATCGATGGCGCCTGGCGGCTCGCCCCAGGCGTCGCAGGAGGGCCGCCAGGCGGCGGGCATGCGCTCGACGGCCACCGAGCCACCTTCCTGGCGAAGCAGGCCCCGAGCGGAATCAAGAACGGTGAGGAACCCGGTCAGATCCGGGGGCTGCTCCCACGAAAGGCGGGCTGAGCCCGCGAGCGGGGTCGCGACAACCCCCGGCGCCGTCGAATCGAACCGCTGCAACGCGGCGTCCAGCGTGGACGGCTGGCAGGCCAACCGCAGCGTGAGTTCGTTGCCCCGCGCGAAACCGAAATCGCGGAGTGCCGGGTAGACGCTCTCCGCGGCAGTTGTGACCTCGCGCGCTACGGCCGTCCTGGCCGCGGCTGCCGCAACCGAGGAGACGCGCACGAGAAGATGCCAGCGCGCGTCTCCGATGCGTGCTACCTCGGCGATCTCAGGGCGAACATCGGCCCAGAGGAGACGGCTGGCGGCGGCCGCCGCCTCGGAAAACGAGTCGAACGCCGCGGTGAGTTCGACCGTTTCGGTGCGCGGAAAGACGCGGAGCGCGATCTCGGTGACGATGCCGAGCGTTCCGAGTGAGCCGCACCAGAGCCGCATGAAGTCGTAGCCGGTGACGTTCTTGACGACGCGTCCGCCTGCCTTCACGAGCTCGCCGTCGGGGCGCAGCACGGTCATACCGAGGACCAGGTCGCGTGGGAGACCGTACCGGGTTCGGAGCGGGCCGCCCGCGCCGACGGCAAGAACGCCGCCGATCGTGGCGGCGTTGGGTAGCGGCGGGTCGAGCGGGAGCCACTGGCCGGCGCTCGCGAGCTGCGCGTTGAGGGTGGCGACGGTCATGGCGGCCGGGACGACGACGGTCAGGTCGTCGGCCTCGTGCTCGGCTTCGCCGCTGAGCGCGGCTGAAAGGTGGACGAGAGCGAACGGTTCGGGCGGTGCGTTGCCGAGCTCCAGCCGGGTCGCGCCGCCGACGGGGACGAGGGTGTGGTTTGCCCCGCGAACCGCGTCACGGAGATCCGCGAGCGTGCCCGGAGCGATGACCGTAGCGGGTTCGCTGCCAGCCACCATGATCGCTGGCAGCGAGCGTGCCTCAGACATAGGCGTCGGGCCCCGCAGCCCGGAGAGCTGCTTCCTGGTGCGCCATCTCGCCGCAGCCCGTACCGGTGGGGAGCAGCTTGCACGGGTTGAAGTCGCCGCTGTTCCCGAAGACGCCGCGCAGCTGCTCCATGTGGGCGATGTCGGTCTCTGAGTAGAGCCAGGGCATGAAATCGCGCTTTTCGAAGCCGATGCCGTGCTCGCCACTGAGCGAACCACCCGCGTCAACGCAGGCGCGCATGATCTCGGCCCCGGCGGCCAGCACCTTCGCTGGCATGCCGGGCTGGCGTTCGTCGAAGAGGATGAGTGGGTGGAGATTGCCGTCGCCGGCGTGGAAGACGTTCGCGCAGGGAAGGCCGTAGCTCTCCGCGATCGCGGAAACGCGGGCCATGACCTCGACGAGCTTCGACCGGGGGACAACGCCGTCGAGGATGTAGTAGTTGGGGGCAATCCGGCCCAGCGCGCCAATCGCGCCCTTCCTGCCCTTCCAGAGGAGCTCGCGTTCGTGCGCGTCCTGCGCGACGCGGACCTCGCGAGCGCCGTTCTCGAAGCACTCGGCGCGGGCTCGGGCGGCCTGGGTCTCAACTGGTCCGGGCAGTCCGTCAAGCTCGACAAGAAGGACCGCGCCCGCATCCGGTGGGTAGCCGCACTGGAGGCCGGCTTCCGCGGCCTCGATCGTCAAACGGTCCATCATCTCCATGGCGGCGGGGATCATGCCGGCGGCGATGATCGCCGAAACGGTGTGGCTTGCCTGCTCGACCGTGTCGAAGATGCCGAGCAGCGTGACCACACTCGCCGGGAGCGGGAGGAGACGGACAACGACCTTCGTCGCGATGCCGAGCGTGCCTTCGGAGCCGACGAACGCGCCGCGAAGGTCGTAGCCGAAGGCGTCGGGTACGCGGTTGCCGAGCCATGTGACTTCGCCCGCGGCCGTGACAACTTCGAGTCCGATGACGTGGTTCTGCGTGACGCCGAGGGCGAGACAGTGCGGACCGCCAGCGTTTTCAGCGACGTTGCCGCCGATGGTGCAGGCGCGCTGGCTGCTCGGGTCGGGAGCGTAGAAGAGGCCGTGCGCCGCCGCCGCCTCGGAGAGCTGGAGATTCGGGAGGCCGGGTTCGACGACCGCCAGGCGGTTGACCGGATCGATCTCGAGAATGCGGCGCATCCGGGCGGTCGCGATGATGACGCCGCGGCGGGTGGGGATGGCGCCGCCGCTCAGGCCGGTGCCGGCACCCCGCGGCGTGATCGGGATGCCAAGCCGGTTGCAGGCGCGAATGACCGCCGCTGTCTCCTCTGCGCCGGCGGGGAAGACGACCGCGTGCGGCGCCTGGCGCTCGATCGTGCCGTCGAACTCATAGACGAGGAGGTCTTCCGGGCGCCAGAGGACGTTCGCCGCGCCGACGGCGGCGGTCAGCTCGCGAATCAGCTCACGGCGCGTCGGCATCGGCGGCCTCAGCCATCTGGCACTCCGAGCAGAGGCCGAAGATGGCGAAGTGGTGCAGGTCGGGGGCAAAGCCGAAGTCGTTCGAAATGTGCCCGGCGAGCTCATCGAGGTAGCAATGCCCGATTTCGGCGACGTGACCGCAGGCGGTGCAGATGAGGTGGTGGTGCGGTTCGGCGGGCGACCATTCGAAGACGACGTCGCCACTCCCCATGTCGGTCGACGTCGCGAGGCGCAGGCGCTTGAGCACGTCAATCGTGCGGTAGACCGTGCTGATGTCGACGAACGGGTAGTTCTCGCGCACCTGCTCCAGGATGCCGGCGGCGCTGACGTGACCTTCGGAGTGGCGGAGCGCGCGGACGATCATCAGCCGCTGGGGGGTCATCTTGTGGCCCGCGCGGCGCAGGAGCTCGGCGGTGTTGTCTTCGCAGCTCATCTGCTGTCAGTCTACAGTCGTGCCCCGGCTGGCGCAGAGACGCCTCGTGGCCGGGCACGCTGCGGCCGAAATCTACGGTATGAAGCTCAGCGACGACGAATGGGTGGCGCAGGCGCGCGAACGCGTCGCCCGTGGCGAGCCGTGGGACTTGCCGCCAGACGACGAGACTGCTTCGACGGCGGAGCCCACGCAGCCGGCTGCCACTGTGACGGAAGCGCCGGTGCTCCGCTGCCCGTACTGCGGAGCCCACCCGCCGCTCGAGGTTGTCGAGCGCTGGGACGTGCTCTGCGCGACCCCGTTGAGGCGCTGCCCGCGGTGCTATGGATTCTGGGCGGCCGGAGATGCGCTGTCGAACGGCGTGCGCGACTCAACGGACGAGCATCCGTCGTTCATCGCGGCCATGGCGCCTCCCCGATGCCGGTCCTGTCTCGGGTACCTCGACGACGACGGAGTCTGCAGGAAGTGTGGTCAGCGCCTGCCATTGTTGAATTGCCCGGCGTGTGGGAAGACGATGGCGCGCGAGAAGCAGAACGGGCTCACGCTCGATTCCTGCGCGGCCTGCAAGGGTGTCTGGTTCGACGTTGGCGAGCTCGGCCGTGCCTATGGCCTTGCGCCCGTGCAGGATCTCGCGGCGAGCATGGTTGACGAGCATGCCTGCGACAACGAACCGCCCGGTTGGCTAATCATGGCTGAGGCTGCGTTCCGAGTGGTCGCGCCGTTCCTGTAGTGAGCTGCTACCAGATGCCAAGGGCCATGCGGACGTCTTCGCTGGCCATCGTGCGCGGGTCCCAGGGAGGGTTCCAGACGATCTGAACGTCGACGTCCTTGACCGCCGGGATCTCGCGGAGCTTGGCATAGACCTCGCCGCGAATGACGGGGCCGAGCGGGCAGCCCGGGCTGGTGAGCGTCATCGTCACCAGCACGGTGCCGTTGTCGAACTGGACGTCGTAGACAAGCCCAAGATCAACGATGCCCATCTGGATCTCTGGGTCCTGGACCTCGCCGAGGCGGGCCATCAGCTCTTCCTGGGTGGGAACGCTGGTTGCGGCTTCTGTCATGCTGTCCTCCTAGGCGGCCGTTTCGGCCTCGGTGAGCCCTTCCTGGAGCACGTTCCAGGAGAGCAGCGCGCACTTGACGCGCACGGCAAGCTGGGCGACTCCCTCGAGCGCTTCGAGGTCGCCAAGCTCGGGGTCTGGTGGTTCGCCCTTCATCAGCATCGCGCGGAACTTCGCCATGACCCGGCGCGCCTCCTCCGTTGTGACGCCCTTCAGCCGGTCGGTGAGCATCGAGGCGCTTGACTGGCTGATCGAGCAGCCGTTTCCCTCGAAGGCGATGTCCTCGATCACGCCGTCGTGGATGCGCAGGTCGAGGTGGATCTCGTCGCCGCAGACCGGGTTCAGGCCCTCGACGCGCTGGGTAGCGTTTTCGAGGGCGCCGCGATTCCTCGGCCGCCGGTAGTGGTCGAGAATCAGCTCGCGGTAGAGGTCATCGAACTGCGGTTCGGGATTCGGCACGATGAAAAATCCTGAAGGCGTGGTCGAGCGCGTCGATGAGGGCCTCGACTTCGCCGGTGTGATTGTAAATGTAGAAGCTGGCTCGATTGGTGGCGGGGACCTCGAGGCGTCGCATGAGGAGTTGAGCGCAGTGGTGGCCGGCGCGAATCGCGACCCCGTACTGGTCGACGATCGTGCTGATGTCGTGGGGATGGATGCCGTCGACGGTGAAGCTTACCGCGCCGCCGCGCTTCTCGACATCAAGCGGACCGTGCACGCGAATGCCCTCGACCGCCATGAGCGCGTCGATGGCCGCGGCGGTGATCTGCTTCTCGTGCTCGCGCACGTTCGTCATCCCCAGCGCCTTCAGGTAGTCGAGCGCCGCGCTGAAGGCGATGACGTCGGCGATATTCGGCGTGCCGGCCTCGAATTTGTGCGGGACGTCGGCCCAGGTCGAAGCTTCGGGCCGGACGACGGAGATCATGTCGCCGCCGCCCAGGAACGGCTGCATCGCCTCGAGCAGGCCGGGTTTCGCCCAGAGGACGCCCACGCCCGTGGGGCCGAGCATCTTGTGGGCGGAGAAGGCAAAGAAGTCGCAACCCAGGGTGCTGACGTCGATCGGCAGGTGCGGGGCGCTCTGGGCGCCGTCGACCAGGGTCACGGCGCCGTGCGCCCGGGCCATCGCGGCGATCTCGGCGACCGGGTTGATGGTGCCGAGGACGTTCGACATGTGCACAACGCTGACGATCTTTGTACGCGGCCCGATGAGCGCGCGCGCGTGGTCGAGGTCCAGCTCGCCCTCGTCGGTCACGTTGATGTAGCGAAGCACCGCGCCCTTCCGCCGAGCGAGGAGCTGCCAGGGGACGATGTTCGAGTGGTGCTCCATGAGCGAGAGGACGATCTCGTCGCCTTCGCCGACATGCTCGTCGCCCCATGCGCGGGCGACGAGGTTGATCGACTCGGTTGTGTTGCGCGTGAAGACAACGTCGCTGGCGTTGATGGCGCCGATGTGCGTGGCGACGGCGTCGCGAGTGGCCTCGTACTGCTCGGTAGCGCGAACGGCGAGGGTATGGATGCCGCGGTGGATGTTCGCGTTGGTCGTCTCGTAGTAGCGAACCAGCGCTTCGATCACCTGGCGCGGCTTCTGGGTCGTCGCGGCGTTGTCGAGGTAGACAAGCGGATGCCCGTTGACTTCCTGCGCGAGGATCGGGAAATCCTCGCGGATGCGCATCACGTCGAGCATGGCCACCTCCCGGAGCTCAGGGGAGCTCCACTTCGATATCGTCACCGCTGACTCGCGTGGCGTAGGTTCGGACCGGGCGAATCGCCGGCAGGCAGAGCGCTTTGCCTGTCGTGACGTCGAAGCGGGCGCCGTGGCGCGGGCACTCGATCTGGATGCCGTCCAGGGTTCCCTGGTCGAGCGGGCCACCGTCGTGCGTGCAGACGTCGTCGATCGCGTAGAAGCCGGTGCCGGTGTTGCAGAGGGCCAGCCGGCGGGAATCAACCTCGACGACCTGCGCCGTGCCGGGGGCGATGGCGGCCGTCTTTGCCACGGTTGCCCAGGCCATCAGCGGTCTCCGAGCCTGGCTTCGAGGATCGCGGTCAGCTCGTCGCGAAGCGTTTCGTCGGGAACTCGATCAAGAACCTGGGCGAGGTAGCCGCTGACGAGCAGCGCCTCGGCCTCAAACCGAGGGATGCCGCGCGCCTGGAGGTAGAAGAGTTGCTCTTCGTCGACAGGTCCGACGGTCGCGCCGTGGCTGCAGCGGATGATGTTGTTGGTGAGGATCTCGAGGACCGGGTCACTGTCGGCTTTCGCGGTCTTGCTCAGCAGGAGGTTGCGGTTCTCCTGGTTGGCGTCGGCGTTGCGCGCGCCCAGACCGACTCGGGTGAGGCCGTAGTACACGGAGCGGGATTCTTCGGTGAGGGCCGATTTGAAGAGAAGGTCGCTGCGCGTGTCGGGGCCGACGTGGTCCTGGAGCGTGTAGAAGTCAACGTGCTGGTGGTCGTTGCCGACGCAGAGGCCGTAGAGCTCGCTGGACGAGCCGCGGCCCTCGAGCGACGACGTCTGGTGGACCTTCACGACACGTCCGCCGGTGACGACGCTCAGGCCGACGAAGGCGGAATCGCGATCGCCGAGCATGCGCTGCTCGGAGAAGACGCGCGTATTTGCGCCCCAGCGGTGCAGGACCGTATAGCGAACCTCGGAGCCGGGGCCGGGCACAACCTCGACGACCGGCAGGACGAGGATGTCCTCGTCCGAGCTGCGGAAGTCCTCGACGATGGAGACGCGGCTGTTAGCGCCGGTGACGATGAGCGTATGCGGCGCGGCGAGCTGTCCGCCGTCTTCGTAGCTGCGGACGATCCGGACATGGCCGGCCACTTCCGCGTTCGGCGCAGCCTCGACGATGACGCCGCCGCGAAGGAACGCGTAGTGCAGCGCCGTGAGCTTGCTCCGCCCGGGCGCCACCTGCTTGCCGAGGTACGGCTGAACGACCGAACGCGCATCGGCGAAGTCGCGAATGGTCACGCCCTCTGACTGTTCGGCGAGGACCGTTTCGCTGTTGAGTTGGACGAGGGTGGCGGCCGCTCCCGAGAGGCCGAATCGCTCGCGCAGAGCGGTGGCGCTCTGCTTCGACGGAGCGGCGAGACCGGGCCGGTAGCCGGAAAGGTCCAGCCCCGTGATGTCCAGGTATTTCCACGGCCGCTCGCGGTGCGGATCGGGCATCGCGAGCCGATCGGCGGTTGCCGCGGCGTCCGCACGGAGCGCCGCGAGCCAGGGCGTGTCGCCCAGCACCTGGCCGAGGGCAGCACTTGCGGCGGCGAAGCCGGTTTGTTCGAGGGCGGACGTCATCTCTGTGGACCCTTTCGCGTGAGCTGAGGCGCCGGCCTGCCGGCTAGCCAACGGCGCCTTCCATCTGGAGCTCGATGAGGCGGTTGAGCTCGACCGCGTATTCCATCGGCAGCTCCTTGACGATCGGCTCGACGAAGCCGTTGACGATCATCTTCGCGGCCGCCTCTTCGCTAAGTCCGCGGCTCTGCAGGTAGAAAAGCTGATCCTCGCTCAGCTTCGAGACATACGCCTCGTGCTGGATGTGGACGTCCGGGGAGTCCACCTCCATGGTCGGGTAGGTGTCGGACCGGGAGGTCTCGTCAATCAGCAGCGCGTCGCAGCGGACCGTCGACTTCACGTTCTCGCAGCCTTCGTAGACCTTGAGCAGACCGCGGTAGCTCGTGCGGCCGCCGTCCTTGCTGAGCGACTTCGAGATAATCGTCGAGGTCGTGTTCGAGGCGGCGTGGACGATCTTGCCGCCGGCGTCCTGGTGTTGGCCGTTGCCGGCGAAGGCGAGGGAGAGGATCTCGCCGTGGGCGCCCGGTTCCATCAGGTAGACGCTCGGGAACTTGGTCGTGAGCTTCGAGCCGAGGTTGCCGTCGACCCACTCCATCACGGCGTTCTCGTAGGCCGCCGCGCGCTTCGTGACGAGGTTGTAGACGTTGTTCGACCAGTTCTGGATGGTCGTGTAGCGCACGCGGGCGTTCTTCTTGACGATGATCTCGACGACCGCGCTGTGGAGCGAGTCGGAGCTGTAGATCGGGGCGGTGCAGCCCTCGACGTAGTGAATCTGGCTGCCTTCGTCGGCGATGATCAGCGTGCGCTCGAACTGGCCCATGTCCTGCGTGTTGATGCGGAAGTAGGCCTGGAGCGGGATGTCGACCTTCACGCCCTTCGGGACGTAGATGAAGGAGCCGCCGGACCAGACCGCGCTGTTGAGCGCGGAGTACCGGTTGTCGCCCGGCGGAACGATCGTCCCGAAGTACTCCTTGAAAATGTCCTCGTGCTCTTTCAGCGCCTGGTCGGTGCCGAGGAAGATGACGCCTAGCTTCTCGAGGTCTTCGCGGATGTTGTGGTAGACCACTTCTGAGTCGTACTGCGCGCCGACGCCGGCGAGGTACTTCTTCTCGGCCTCGGGGATGCCGAGCTTGTCGAACGTGTTCCGGATGTACTCGGGAACGTCGTCCCATGAGCGCTCGTCGCGATCCGTGGCGCGGACGAAGTAGTGGATCTTGTCGAAGTCAATCTCTTTAAGCAGGGCGCTGCCCCAGGTCGGGTCTTCGCGCTCATGGAAGAGCTTGAGCGAGCGGAGGCGGAAGTCGAGCATCCACTGCGGCTCGTCCTTCATCTGCGAGATCATCCGCACGACGTCTTCGTTGAGGCCGCGGTTGGACGTGAAGAACGCCTTCTCGTCGTCGTGGAAGCCGAACTTGGCCTCGTAGTTGTCGTTGCTTATGAGACTGGCCGTGGTGGTCATGGAGTTCCTCCTCAGGCCGTTGCCGAAGCTGCGAGCGCCGCTTCCATCTCGTCGTAGCCCGTGATTTCGAGCTCTTCGGCCAGTTCTGGTCCGCCTGAGCGAACGATCCGGCCGGCGATGAGCACGTGGACGAACTGTGGTTTGACGTAGTTGAGCAGGCGCTGGTAGTGGGTGATGAGCAAGAGGCCCATCTCCGGGTTCATGAGCGCGTTCACGCCTTCCGCGACGGTGCGGAGGGCATCGATGTCGAGGCCCGAGTCCGTCTCGTCGAGGACGGCGAGGGAAGGCTCGAGCATCGCCATCTGGAGCATCTCGGCGCGCTTCTTTTCGCCGCCGCTGAAGCCGTCGTTGACGTAACGGCGGGCGAAGTCCTGATCGACCTTGAGCACCTTCATCTTCGCGAAGAGGAGCTCGCGGAACTCGCGGATCGGGAGGTCGCTCCCGCGGACCGCGTTCACGGCCTGGCGGAGGAAGTTGACCATGGTCACGCCTGGAACGGCGACCGGGTACTGGAAGGCGAGGAAGAGGCCGAGGCGGGCGCGCTCGTCGGGCTTCATGGCGAGGACATCCTGGCCCTTCACCCGGACTTCGCCGCGCGTGACGCGGTAGTTCGGGTTGCCCATGAGGACGTTCGCGAGGGTGCTCTTGCCGGAGCCGTTGGGGCCCATGATCGCGTGGACTTCGCCCGCGTTGATAGCCAGCGAGAGGCCCTTGAGGATCTCCTTGTCGCCGATGCTGGCATGGAGATCGCGGATCTCCAGAAGGGTTGACTGGGTCATCGAATTCCTTCCTCCACCTGAAGCAGGTCGGTCTGGCCGCCGCGGACGGCGTGCACGAGGTACTCACAGACCGGCGATCCGTCGACGATCCGATTGAGTTGTTCGACGTCGAGTCCGAGGAGCAGTTCGATCGCCTTGCGGTCGGACTCGCAGGGCAGCGTCGAAATCGAGGCCGCCTTGATGTACGGGCAGGCGTGGTTGACGAGGTGGAACCCGTCCGCCTCGGACCGCCAGGATTCGAGGATGCCCTCCTCGCGCAGGCTGGCGGTGACCCGCCCCACGAGTTGTTCGGGGTCGGACTCGAGCGGCGACGTGTCGGGGTCGGGCCGGTGCCGGTCTGCCATCGACTCGGCGACGCTCGTCATAACGCCGGCGATCACTTCTTCCCGCTCGCCGAGGCTGCGGAGCATGCGCTCCAGGAGGTCGGCGTAGGCGTGGGGCATCGGTTGCGTCGCCTCGGCCGTCGCGAAATACGCGTAGTACGGCCGCCCGGTGGATTGCTTGACGGCACGGAGATCGATCAGGCCGTCGGCACGCAGGTGGTCGAGGTGGCGCCGGATCGCGGCGGTGGTGATCTGAAGCTCGCCGGCCAGATCTTCCACGCGCACGTCGCCGCGCCGGACGATGAATTCGAGGATGCGTTCCCTGGTCCCCTGCATGACGCCAGTATCCGTCACTTTGAGGACTTTTTCAACTATTTGGTTGTTAAAGCTCACCTTCCCGGCGCGGGTTGGCGTTCCGCTCCTGGCCGGTTAGGCGGGCTTTCCGAGCGCGGCCCTCACGCGAGGCCGCCCGGGTGAGCCGGCCGGGCGGGTAACGAGTCGGCGCCGCGGCTGGGTGTGGTCTCTTCTTCCCGCGCCTCTTCGGGCGCGGTTTCGTGGCGAACGGCTCGGCCGAACTCGGCGCCCAGGAGAAGGATGGAGGCGTTGAGGAACAGCCAGAGGAGGAAGCCGAGGGCGTTGCCGAAGCCCGCGTAGATGGCTGTGTCCTTGGAAAAGGCGGTCAACGCGAAGACCATCGCGTAGAAGTTCTTTGTCAGCTCGAACAGGAAGGTGGCGAAGGTCGCGCCGGCCAGCGTTTCGGCCCATCCCGGCCGAATCGTGGGGACGTATTTGTAGAGCAGCGCGAACATCGTGAACGAGATCGCGGCGGGGATCATGTAGGAAGAGATCCGGAGCGCGAGGTTCGTGTCGAAGTTCAGCGGGCCGACGCCGCCGAGCCGCTCGATGACCACCTGCGACGCGCCCGTCAGGCCGACCGACAGTGTGATCAGGAGGCCGAGCGCCGGGATGAGCGTGATGTCGATCAGTTTGCCGTGCCAGTAGGGCCGCTGGCGCTTGCGATGGGAGGCGGCGTTGAGTCCCTTGCGCACTGCCGAGAAGATGCCGCTCGAAGACCAGATGAGCGCGATCACCCCAAACGAGATGCCGGCGACGCTGATGTCGTGAGCCCGCTGGACGATCTGCTGGACGTTGTCGCGGACGGATGGCGTCTCTTTCAACGGGAGCTGTTCGAAGACGAAGCTCGTGATCGTCTCTTCCTTCACGACGAGCCCGAAGATCGAGAGGATGATCAGGCTCAGCGGAACGAGCGAGAAGATGGCGTAATAGGCAATCGCGGCGGCGTAGGTGCCGCAGCTGTCGTCCATGTAGAGACGGACGGTATGCGTCACCACCCCGATCGGTAAACGCACCGCGCGGGGAAGGGAGCGCCAGACGCGGCGGATCTTGCCGGTCATGCGCTCATGCCGGGGGTGGCGCCCGGGAGAATCAGGAACATTCTTCTATCGTCGTTCAGGGAGCGGGTTATGAGAAACCAGCCGGTCGAGCGCGGCGTCCCAGGCCGGCGCGACGTATTTCCAGGCGAAGCGAGTAGCGGATGCCCGGACCCGCTCGGGTGCGCCCGCTGGCCGGTCGCCAAGCAGTACCCGGAACCGCCTCGTGAACCCGTCTTCGTCGTCGAAAAGGCACGCCTCATGAAGCTCGGGGGGAACGAGCGCCGGGAAGTTGAATCTCCGCGGGGCGAGCGGGAGGCAGCCGGTGTACATCGCCTCCACCATGGCCACCCCGAAGAACTCGTGGCGGGTGGTGCTCACCGCGATGTCGCTCGCCCAGAGGAGACGGGCGTACTCCTCGCGGCCGGCGGCGAAGCCGAAATGGTGGATGCGCTCCGGGAGGTCTCGCGCGAGATCGGCCATCACCGGGGAGGGATTCGGGCCGGGTTCGCCCGCGAGCGCCAGCTCGAACGGGACTCCCTCACCGGCGAGGCGGCGGACCACGCGCGCGAACAGCTCTGGCGACTTGTCGAACTCCCAGCGGTGGTTCCAGAGGACGAGCGGCGGCTTCACCGGGTCGTGCACGAACTCGTGTTCGTCCAGCCATTCGAGCTCGACCCCGACGGGGAGGACGAAACTCTTCGCCTCGATCGAGGCAATGGACTCCGGGACGAGCCAGTTGTTGGGCTGGGTTGCGAGGGCTCGCAAAGCGCCGAGGAAGTCCTGTCGGTGGAACTCGGAATTGAAGGCGACGGCGTTGGCCGCGAGCGCGGTCAGGTAGTTGATCTGCCCGAACCACGAGTTGAACTTCGTGCCCTTGATGCGGGGGTAGGTGAACTGGTTCTCGTGGAAGTAGGCGAGGACTGGCGTGCTCGCGAAGCGCGGCCGCGTTAGCGCCAGGAATGCAGGAAGGTCGAGCAGGTCGGAGACGACGAGGAGGTCGAAGTCACCTTCGATTGCGCGGGCCTGATCCGCCAGCTCCTGCGCGCCACGCCGCATCCGCCGGCGCCACTCGCCTTCGGCGAGGGTGAGCAACGTGAAGTCGTGTCGGGAATGGCGCACCAGTCCGTCGAGGAAGGCACGGTGGCTTCCGCCGTAGAACGGCTCAACGAAGAGGACCGACGCGCCCAAATTGCCGATTGTCGATTGTCGATTGTCGATTGCCCGTTCGCCCCGCGAGAGTGGTCAAGATTGTCTCACGCCCGGCGCCGCTGCTGTTGTCGCCCGTGTGGCGGGAATTGGCGAGAATGGCGCCTCACCCCGCGCATCTCGCGCGCCACGGACTGGCCAGCATGACTGACGAGGTTGATTCGTACCCGCTCCAGGGCATCCGGGTTGTTGCCGTGGAGCAAGCGATCGCGGTTCCGCTGGCGACCAGGCACCTGGCCGACCTCGGGGCGGAGGTCATCAAGATCGAACGGCCGCCGGGTGGCGACTTCGCTCGCACGTATGACTCCCTGGCGGACGGCGTGAGCGTCCACTTCGCCTGGACGAACCGCGGCAAGAAGAGCGTCGTCCTGGACCTGAAAAGCGAGGAAGGCCTCGCCGACGCGATGCGCCTCGTTTCGACCGCCGACGTCTTTGTCCACAACCTGGGACCCGGGGTGATCGAACGGCTCGGCCTGGGCTGGGAGGCAGTCTCGGCGCGATCTCCCGGCCTGATCGCCTGCGAGCTGTCCGGGTATGGCGACGGTGGGCCGATGGCAGGGCGAAAAGCCTACGACCTGCTCATCCAGAGTGAGATCGGCGCGGCGTCGGTCTCTGGCGAGGAGTCGGCGCCCGCGAAGATTGGCATCTCGGTAGTCGACATCAGCGGGGCGATGTACGTCCTCTCCTCGATCCTCGCGGCGATTATCCAGCGGAAACAGGACGGCAAGGGCCGCAGACTCCAGGTGACGCTCTTCGACGCGATCGCCGAATGGATGAGCGTTCCGCTGTTGCAGGCGAAGCACCAGGGGACGTTCTATCGCTCGGGACGCTACCACAACTCGATCTTCCCCTACGGTCCGTTCGCCTGCGCCGACGGGGAGGTCGTCGTGGCGATCCAGAACGACGCGGAGTGGGGGCGGTTCTGCAGCGGCGTTCTCGGCAGGCCGGAACTGACCAGCGACGCGCGCTACGCGCACACCGAGGGACGGCACGCCAACCGGGCCCAGCTCGGGCGACTGATTGAGAGCGCCTTTGGCGTGCTCAGCCGGGCGGAGCTGTGCGCGAGGCTGGCTGCCGCGGACGTGCCGTTCGCTGAGAGCCGCTCGGTCGAAGAAGCGGCTGTCCACCCGGAACTCGTCGAACGTGGCCGCTGGGCGACGTTCGTGACGGAGCGGGGCGAGGTTGAGCTGCTTCGGTCGCCGTTCGACTCAGACACGGGCTGGCCCACGCCGCCGGGCGGAGTGCCCCGGCTGGGGCAGGATAACGGGCTGGTCTGAACCGCTTGGTCTCTACAGGTGCCCGAGATCCGTCAGCCGCTGGAGGGCCGCTTCGAATTCGCGGTCGTGAGCGTGGCCCTTGTACTGGCTGACGCAGTGGCCGCCGTACTTTTCCACGAGATACCAGTCGTCGTCGATGATGAAGTCGGGATAGGGCTGGACGCGCGGGTCTTTGTCGAACATGCCGTCGACCCACTCCGAGAGGCCGTGCATCGCGACGATGCGGCGGACGTGCGGCTCGCCCGTGGCGGACCAGACGTAGATATTGTGACCGGCGGCCTTGATGCGTTGCATGGCGTCGTGCGCGCCCGGACGGAGGACGTTCGAGTCCTGGTCGATGTGCACGAGCGTCTGATCGACGTCGAAGAAAATGTTCACTACCCGTGTAGTGTACTACGCCTCGGAGACGTCGAGGCCCCAGACCGGGCGAAAACGCCAGGTGCGGATGCCCTTCGGCGTCACGCCGTGCTTCTTGCAGATGCGCTTCGCCTCGGGCGCGAAGCCCGCGGGGACGTAGATCAAGAGGTCGCCGCACTTCGAATAGGGGAGCCACTCGTTCTCGGCCGATTCGTCGTTGACGGTTTCGGCGGTTTCGACTTCGGCCATCATGAGGAGCCACTGGCCGGGGCGCCGCACGACGACGATGTCGGGAAAGAGGTCCTTGCCGCGGTCGTTGCCAACGGAGAGCTTCGGGTTCGGCTCGTTGACGACGGTCTCGTAGTCCGGGTGCTCGGGACTGGGGAACGGGAACTTGACGCGGGCGATCTCGGCGACGGCGCCGGTGTGGCGCAGGTCGCGAAGGTACTTCAGAGTCACGTTCTTCTCCTCGGCCGGCAACGGCGGAGCGTGGGTCGGGGGCCCGCCTGCCAGGCTGATTCTAGGTTCGCGCTGATTTGCGGTCGACCGGGCTGGCTGGCGGCTATTCGACGACGACGAGCACCGCGCCCTCGACGACTCGATCGCCGTCCTTGACGGGGATCTCCGTGACGGTCCCGTCGGCCGAGGCCTTGATCTCGTTCTCCATTTTCATCGCTTCGAGGATGAGGAGGATGTCGCCGCGTGCGACTTTGTCGCCAACCTTCACCCTGACGCTGACGACGCGACCGGCGATCTGGGCGCGAACGCTGCCCTTTGCCGCGGCGCCTCCGGCGGGTGCGGCAGGCGCTCCGGTGGCTGCGGGACGGGCGCGGCTCGCGCCGCCAGCAAGGCGCCCGTCGTATTCGACGGTGAATGGCCGGTAGTCTACCTGGACGTTCATCCCGCTCTGGCGCTCGCCCTGGGGCGGGAGCTGAACGCGGTAGGCGACGCCGCCCGCGGTTACAGTTGCGTGGGCGGACTCCTCACGGACCGAGACGGGATATTCATGGCCGTCCACAATGACGGTGTCTCCGCGAACCTCGACCTCGTAGCTGCGGCCGCCGACTGTCACGTTCGCCATTTCCGGCCCCCTAGCGCATCTGGCGCATGCGGCCGAAGCTCCGCCATGCGGTTCCGTTGCCGTTCCCGGACTCGGGAGCAGCGAGTACGATCGGCGCCGCGGCAGCCGCTTTCTTTTCGCCAATCGCGAGCGCGCCAACGATCGCGGCGACGAGCTCGCGTTCGGGACCGCCGCCTTCGGTGCGCCACTGGAGGAACTCCTTGCCCGGCTGCGGGAACATCACGTAGCTGAGGACGTCCTCGGTGGTCTTGGCGAGGTCGCCGATCTCGGCCTTCGACTTCTCCATCTCGGGCGCGATGTCGTCCGCCGGGCGGTGGGTGATTGGCTGGTCGTCGCCGAGGATGGTCTTGAGGATGTCCGGCGCGATTGGCGCCGCGGTTTCGCCGTAGAGGCCCCTGGCGAGGTTCTTCGTCTCGCGGGTGACGGTGCCGTAGCGCTTGCCGGTGAGGACGTTGAGGACGGCCTGGGTGCCGACGATCTGCGAGCTGGGCGTGACGAGCGGCGGGTAGCCGAGGTCGGCGCGAACGAGAGCGTTCTCGGCGAGAACATCCTTCAGGCGGTGCTCCTGGCCCTGCTCCCGAAGCTGTCCAACAAGGTTCGAGATCATGCCGCCGGGAACCTGGTGCATGAGCACGCCGGCGTCGATGCCGAGGAGGTTGCTTTCGAACTTCCAGTACTTGCGGCGGACCCCCTTGAAGTACTCGGAAAGCTGCCCGAGCTTCTCGATGTCGAGACCCGTGGAATGGTCCGGATCCTCCGCGAGGGCGGCGACGAGCGTCTCGGTGGCCGGCTGCGAGGTGCCGCCGGCGAGGCTGCTGATCGCGGTGTCGATGACGTCGGCGCCGCTTTGCACGCCCATCAGGTAGGCCATCTCGGAGTAGCCCGAGGTGTCGTGGCAGTGCATCTGGAGGAGCTTGTCCGGGTGGTCCTTCTTGAGGCGGGTGACGAGCGCCTTCGCCATCATCGGGCTGAGGAGGCCGGCCATGTCCTTGATGCAGAGCGAGTCGGCGCCCATTTCGACCATGCGATCGGCCATGGCCGCGAACTTGTCAACCGTGTGGACGGGACTGATGGTGTAGCAGAGCGTGCCCTGGACGTGCCCGCCAGCCCGCTTCACCGCCTTGAAGGCGGTCTCCAGGTTCCGGACGTCGTTGAGGGCGTCGAAGATGCGGAAGATGTCCATGCCGTTCTCGACGGCCTTCGCGCAGAACGTTTCGACCACGTCGTCGGCGTAGTGACGGTAGCCGACCGCGTTCTGACCGCGGAGGAGCATCTGGGTCGGCGTGTTCTTCAGCCGCTTCTTGATCTCGCGGAGGCGCTCCCAGGGGTCTTCCTTGAGGAAGCGCATGGCCGTGTCGAAGGTCGCGCCACCCCAGCATTCGATGCTGTGGTAGCCGATCGAATCCATGAGCTCGAGCGCCGGGATCATGTCCTCGGTGCGCATGCGCGTCGCCAGGAGCGACTGGTGGCCATCGCGGATGGCCGTCTCCATAATGCCGACTCTGGTCATGTACAGCCCGCGTGAGAGAGTGTGGAGGGCGCCCGGCGAAGCGCGGGGGCGTTCCATCCCACACTAGCAAAGCGATCGGCTACCGGCGAACCTTCGCCGGAGCGAATCAAGCCGCGCCTGCACGAACCCCGACGGGCATGCCCGCGACAAGAACCATCAGCGCGTCGACCTGCTTCATCAGCCGGAGGAAGTCGTCCGGCGGCTGGCGCCGGGTACCGGGGGGCAGGGGGACGATGTAGCCGGGAAGGAGACCGTTCTGGGTGCAGAAGCGGTCGGCGGCGGCAACCACGCCGGTGAGCGTGATTTCGCCCAGACCATCGTCGTGGTGGTGACGGATCGCTTCCTGGATCGCTTCGGGCAGCTTCCACTTGGCGGCGAGCAGGTTGCCGGTTGCGGCGTGGTCGAAGTCCAGCATCTCGAGTTCACTGACTTCGAGGGGGACGTCGCGAGCGATGGCGTCGGCGACCGCCTGGTCGAGGCCAGCGGGATCGGAGTAGAACATGGCGAGCCGGCCCATGTTGTGGAGGATACCGGCGGTGAAAGCCGTTGGAACGTCGAGGCGGCGGCTCTTGCCCGCGAGTTCGGACGCCTTGAAGGCGATCGCGATCGAATGCCGCCAGAACGCGTCGACGCGAAAGAGAGCATGGAGGGCGTCGGGTGCGTAGCTGCCGGCGATCGCGCCGCTAATCGCGATGTTGCGAGCCTGGATGAAGCCCAGCATCACGAGCGCTTCCTGGACCGACGTGACTTCGTGTGCGCGCCGGTAAGCGGCGGAGTTCGCGACCCCGAGG
>JAKALX010000361.1 GCA_021823905.1 Chloroflexota bacterium
CAGCGGCGCCGGCGTCAGCGGCTTCACGCTGAACGGTGACAACGCGTGGCAGACGGCGTTCAACAACCTCGCCGACGGCAACTACTCGTTTACCGAGGGGGCCATCACCGGCTACACCGAGACCGCCGCAACCTGCACGGGCGCTACCAACAGCACCAGCAGCTTCAGCGGCGGCGTCCTGAACGTAACCCTCGCCGCCGGCGAGTCCCTCACCTGCACCGTCACCAACAAGGCCAACGCCTCGGCCAACACGGGCTCCATCACCATCGTGAAGCAGTGGCAGGACCAAAACGGCAACGTCATTACCAGCGGCCTGCCCTCTGGCGCCAGCTTCACCGTCAGCGGCAGCGGCGTCAGCGACTTCACGCTGAACAGCGGCAACAACTGGCAGATGGCCTTCAGTGGCCTGGGGGCCGGCGACTTCAGCTTCGCCGAGGGCTCGGTGACCGGCTTCACCCCTACCGGCGCGAGCTGCACCGGCGGCACCAGCGCCAGCACCAACAGCTTCTCCAACGGCACTCTCAGCGTCAGCCTCGCCGCTGGTGAAAGCCTGACCTGCACGGTAACCAACCGCGCTGTCTCCACGCAGACTGCTACCGGGAGCGTCACGATCGTGAAGCACTGGGTGGATCAGAACGGCAATGCCGTGACGACCGGCCTGCCTGGCGCCCTCTCATTCGTCGGCGCCGGGACCGACGTGCCGAGCAGCTTCACGCTCGGAACCGGTGGCGTCTGGAGCACGACGTTCTCGTCCCTCGAGGCGGGCGCGTTCAGCTTCAATGAGATCCCGGTGACCGGATGGACGCTCTCGTCGGCCGAGTGCCTCGACAGCGCCAACGCCAGCGTTCCGTTCACGCTCAACACGGCGACCAACATGTTCGAGCTGAACCTTGCCGCCGGAGCGGCGGTAACGTGCACGTTCACCAATCAGGCGAGCAGCACAACCGCGCAGACCGGCAGCGTGACCGTGATGAAGCGGTGGCTCGACACGACCGGCGCCGTGATGACGGCCGGGATGCCTGCATCCGTAACCATCACGGCCACCGGCACTGGAATCCCCGCCAGCTTCGTGCTTGGCGCCAACGGTGTCTGGTCGCAAATGTTCACGGGCCTGGCTGCAGGGAACTTCACGTTTGCGGAGACCCCTGCTTCCGGTTGGACGCTTGTCAGCTTCTCGTGCACCGATACGAGCAACGGGGCGCCCCTCCTCGCTTCGAACACATCAGGCGTCTTTAGCATCAGCCTCGGCGCGATGCAGAACGCATCCTGCGTGTTCACCAACCAGATGACGACGACAATCGCGCCGATCACGATTATCCCAACTCCGGTTGTGACCAATCCGGTCCTCGTGGTTGTTCCTTCCAATCCGTCCAACGTGACGAACGTCCCGACGGGAATCCCGCCATCTACCACCTACACCGCACCCAGCACGGTGACGTTGCCTTCCACCAACGCCGCCCCGGCGGCAAACGCGGTCGCCGGTGTAAGCGCTCCCAACGTGGGCGCGCCGAACACCGGTAGCGGGTCGGCCTCCGACTCCGTCCCCAACTACGCGATCGTTCTCGGCATCATCGGGATGACGATTGGTGCGGTCGTGTTCGGGTTCTCGAGGCGGCTCCGCAGCTAATGCGGCGCTGACTCGCCACGCAGAACGAGGCCCCGGTCCTGGCCGGGGTCTCGTTCTGTGTGGGCCGATTCCCGAACTCAGGCGCACCTGCGGAAGTTCGGGCTCACGGGAAGCGCCTTCGCCAAGAAGGCGCAACCGTCAGTTGCTGACGAAGCTCGCGTCGCTGTAGGTCCAGCCGCTCGGCAGCAGCGTCCAGATGCGCACGTAGACGCGTGAGCCCGTTCGCGGCAGGCCCGCGAGCGTGACGGACCGGTTCATGTTCATGGATTGCGCGAACAGGTTGTTGGCCCCCAGCGACGTGCCGAGGTAGAGGAAGTACTGGCTGGCCCCACTTCCCGCGGTCCAGCTAAACGTCGCCGTGCCGCCGCTCACCGTTGATCCGTCGGCCGGGGTCAGCAGGGTTGCCTTCGCCAGCGCCGGCGAGGCCTCCGTGTAGGTGTAGTCGGTGTACTGCCACCCCGTCGAGAACCGCGTCCACAGCCGAACGTACAGCGTGCTCCCGGCCACGGGGATGCCCGACACGGCCGCCGAGCGATTCAGCCCGAGCGACTGCGCAAAGAGGTTATTGGCGCCTGAAGTTGTCCCGGCGTAGAGGAAATACTCCAGGGCCTGGTTTCCCGCTGACCAGGAGAAGGTGGCGCTCGCTCCGGGAAGCGTGGATCCAGGAACCGGCGAGGCGATCGCCGCCTTTGCCGGCGCCGCGGTCGCGGTCGGAGGCGGCGGAGTAGCCGTTGCTGTTGCCGTCGCCGTCGTCGTTGTCGTCGAGCCGGCCTGGCCATAGATTGCATAGAGGCCGCTCAGGTCGTCCTGGCTGAGGATGCGCCTGGTCGTCCCGGCCGTGTAGCTCGGGTACATCACCGCCGACGGGTCGCTCGAATGACCGAGGCCGGCCGCATGCCCAAGCTCATGCAGGACAGCGCTCTGGAGATCGACGTTCACCGCCGAGCCCGTCGTCCAGTTCCACGACGGAGAGATCTGCATGTCGAACTCTGTCTCGCGCGTGCCTGAATACATCGAACAGGTGACGGCCAGCACCGAACCCGACTGCTGGACCCAGCCAATCGTGTTCACTCCGTCGCTGGAGCCGCTGCACGCCCCAGTGGCACCGCTGCCGGCGCCGCCGGTCGTGAACGCGAAATTGGCGCCCGCCGAGGACCAGGCGCCTGCCGCGGCCTGGACCGCGGCGAAGTCGCCCGTCAGCGAAGCAGGCTTGCCGCTCGCGTTGTAGCTCCATGGCGCCGCGGATCCCTGCCACGAGAAACCGTTCAGCACATAAGCCGAGGTCGAAACCGTCGCCGTTTGTCCGGCCGTGTCGTTGAGTTTCGCGAGCAGGTTGCTCTTCGCGTCTGTGAGCGAGCGCTGGGCGTTTCCGCTCCCGTCGTCAAGGACAAGGAAGCTCGCGCGCAGCGTGTAGACTTGCCCGTCCCGGGCCACGTCGATGGACACTTCGTCGTCCCGGAGCTGGCTGTTGTGCTCGGCCGATGCCGCCTGGATGCCAAAGATGCTGAGTCCGATGCTGGCGACTGCGACGAGCGCAAGGCTCGCCAGCCACCGGCGAGTTGGAAGACAGGCCACCACCACACCACCTGAATCGTATTGGATTCGATATCCAGGTCGGACGGTATGTTATGGCCCTGCAATGAGGGTTGCGCCTCGGTACCCGCTCTGTAAAACCTCGGCAAATCCGAGGTGGCCGACCCTGTGGGTGTCGATCTGCACTGAGAGTGGGGCGCGCATTGGGCTGCGATGGCACTCGTCCGCTCACGATGGGCAGCATCGTCGTCGACTGGTGTTCCTCAGCGGGAGCAGACCGCTTCGCGTGCGTGAGCGAAGCCTCCGGGAACGCCCTTCAGACGGCGAGCTGCCATCGGCGGGACGATTCGCGCCGTTACTTAGGAGGATTCATCTGAAACGACGAGGAGGATGCTCACCACCTCTGGGCCGATCCGATCCAGAGGAGTGCTGCGAAATATCGCGCCAGGTTGATGACTCCCGCCCTGGCTGCGCTGCACGCGGCCGCTCGCTGGGGCTCTTCGCATTCCCGGGACTGATGTTGACCTTCGAGCCGTTGCCGCGCTCGAGCATCCCCGCAAGAAACTGAATGTTAGGCGCGGCGCCGGCGGAGTGTGGCGTCCCACCCGGGGAAGCTGCGGTCAACCACCGGCATCCGGTTGCCGCACTGGAGGCAAACCCAGTCTCGCTCCACAACGTAGTCCTCGACGAACATGCTGCCGCGGCAGCGAGGGCAGTTACGACTGGTCATCGTGCGACTCCTTTTCCGTGGGGCAGGCAACCATGCGCCTTCCGACGTTCAGGAGAATCTTGTGGCGCCCTGCATGGCGCCTGCCCCATCGTTGTTATGTGTTGCGACATTGCCGCGCGAGGAACCCATCGACCGGCGAGCCGCGACCCCCGGACGAACCTTAGGCCGCGAGTTCACGCTCGGTGCGCGTAGTGACATCCATCTCGGGAAGCCAGTTTCTGAATTCCCTCACTTCCCCACACAACCGGCAATACCCTCGACTTGTCGGGCCATTCGCCTCTTCGATTCGCCAGTGGTGATTGTGATCGGCGATGTTGTGCGTTTGTGACTTAACGTCGGTTTGAGACATGCTCTGT
>JAKALX010000362.1 GCA_021823905.1 Chloroflexota bacterium
GACGCTTAATAGCCGCGGCCGCGCCCGCCGCCACCGCCGCCGTAACCACCACCGCCGCCGCCGCCGAGGCCACGGCCGCCGCCGCCACCGGGGCCGCCGCGTCCGCGAGGCGGGCCGCCAGGGCGAGAACCGCGGTCGCCGCCGCCACTACCGCCACCGCCACCAGACGGGGGCTTTTCGCCGAGGAGCACGGCGCGGCGCGAGAGGTTAATGCGGCCGAGGTTGTCGATCTCGGTAACCATGACGGTTACCTCGTCGCCGACGGCGACCTCGTCTTCGACCGTTTCGACGTGGTCCTCGCCAAGCTGCGAGATGTGCACGAGGCCTTCCTTGCCGGGAAGGATCTCGACGAAAGCGCCGAAGTTGAGGAGGCGCGTGACCTTGCCGGTGTAGACGTCGCCGATCTTCACCTCCTTGGTCAGGCCCTCGATCATGTTGATTGCCTTGCGCGCGACCTCTTCGTTGATGCCGCCGACGAAGACGGTGCCGTCTTCCTGGATGTCGATGGTGGCGCCGCCGGACTCGTCCTGGATCTTGCGCACCATCTTGCCGCCGGGGCCGATGATGAGGCCGATCTGGTCCTGGTTGATCTGGATGCGGTACATCTTCGGCGCGAAGTCGGAGACCTCTTCGCGCGGGGCGGGGATGATCTCGAGCATCCGGTCCAGGATGAACTCGCGAGCGACCTTCGCGTCCTGGAGCGCCTTCGTCAGGAGCTCGTGCGAGACGCCGCCGATCTTGATGTCCATCTGGAGGGCGGTGATGCCCTCGCGGGTGCCGGCGACCTTGAAGTCCATGTCGCCCATGAAGTCTTCCTGGCCGGCGATGTCGGTGAGGACCTTGTACTTGCCGTCCTCGCCCATGATCAGGCCCATGGCGATGCCCGCGACGGGGGCGGCGATCGGCACGCCGGCGTCCATGAGGGCCAGGGTGCTGCCGCAGACGCTCGCCATCGAGGTCGAGCCGTTCGAGGACATGACCTCACTCACCAGGCGGAGCGCGTAGGGGAAGTCGTCCTCGTTCGGGATGACCGGCTCGAGGGCGCGCTCGGCGAGCGCACCGTGGCCGATCTCCCGGCGGCCGGCGCCACGCATCGGGCGGGCTTCGCCGACCGAAAACGGCGGGAAGTTGTAGTGGTGCATGTAGCGCTTCGACGCGTCGGGAGAGAGCGTGTCGAGCTTCTGCGCCATGGAGAGGCCGCCGAGCGTCGCGATCGTCAGCACCTGCGTCTCGCCGCGCTGGAAGAGGCCCGAGCCGTGGGTGCGGGGCAGGACGCCGACGTGGATGTCGAGGTCGCGGATCTGGTTGACGTGGCGGCCGTCGGCGCGGCGCTCCTGCTCGAGGATGCGCGTGCGCATGGCCTTCTTGATGACGCTGTAGAGGGCGTCGCCGAGCTCCTGGCTGGTGAACTGCTCGCCGAAGCGCTCAACGAGCTCGGCCTTCAACGCCTTGTTCGCGTCGCTGCGCTCGCTGGCCGCGGTGGCGACGACTTCGTCGATGCGGTCTTTCAGGTAGTCGTTGACGGTGTTGAAGGCCGACTCGTTCTCCTTCGCGGGAACGAACGGCTTCTTCACGGGGGCGATTTCGCGGGCGATCTGGTCCTGGAGCTCGATGATCTGGCGATTCGCGTTCATCGCGACTTCGATCGCCTCGATCACGAGTTCCTCGGAGGCCTGCTTCGCGCCGGCTTCGACCATGACGACGGCGTCGCGCGTGCCGGCGACGATGATATCGAGTTCGCCGGCCTCAGCCTGGTCGAACGTGGGATTGACGATGAACTCGCCGTCCAGGCGGGTCACGCGGACGCTCGAGACGGGGCCGTTGAAGGGGATGTCGCTCATCATGAGCGCGGCGGAGGCGCCGACGGTGATCAGCGTGTCGGGCTGGTGCTCACGGTCGGCCGAGAGTGTCATCGCGATGATCTGGACCTCGTTGCGGAAGCCCTTGGGGAAGAGCGGGCGCAGCGGCCGGTCGGTCAGGCGCATGGCGAGAACGCCGTCGGTGCTGGCGCGTCCCTCACGGCGGGGGAAACCGCCGGGGATCTTGCCGACGGCGTAGAGGCGCTCCTCGTAGTCAATCGTGAGGGGGAAGAAATCGATGCCCTCGCGCGGGTCGGCCATGCAGGCCGTGACGAGGACGACGGTGTCGCCCTGGCGGACGGTGACGGCGCCATTGGCCTGCTGCGCGAGCACGCCGTACTGGATGGTGAGGGGCTTGCCCCCGATCTCGATCGTGTGTTCCTGGGGTTCGATGGTCATCTATGAACTACTTCTTGCTTCCTGCGTGCCTTTGTCCTGGACTTGCTCGTGCGATTCCGCCACGAGAAGTGCAAAACGGTTCGAACGTCCCGCTGACTGGGGGACGGTGGCAAAGGCGATGGCTGAGGTTGCTGTGTGACTCAAACAGCGAGGCCTCCACACGAGGCGGAGGCCAGGCGGGCCGCTACTTGCGGAGGCCGAGACGAGCGATCAGCTCGCGGTACCGGTTGACGTCGCGGTGATTGAGGTAACGAAGCTGGCGGCGTCGCTGGCCGACGAGCTTCAAGAGACCGCGGCGCGTGTGGAAATCGTGCTTGTTCGCCTTGAGGTGGGTCGTCAGATACTTGATGCGCTCGGTCAGGATCGCGACCTGCACTTCAGGCGAGCCCGTATCGGACGAGTGGACCGCATAGTCCTTGATGAGCTGGTCTTTGCGCTCTTGAGTCAGCAACCTTCTTCTTGAATCTTCCTTTGCCTATCGTGTCAACATAGTCAACCGTAGCATACGGGGACCGAAGTGAGCAATTTCGCGAGCACGACGCCTGCACTCATCCTGCTTTCCGGGCTCCCCGGCGCCGGCAAAACCACGTTCGCACAACAGCTTGCCGCCGTCCTGCCGTTCGAGCACGTGGAGTCCGATGCCATCCGCCGGGCACTCTGGCCGCAGCCTTCGTACACCCCGGCCGAGAGCGCGGTTGTCTTCGCGAAGGCCGAGGAGCAGGCGGCACGGGCGCTCGGCGAAGGCCGTCACGCGCTCGTGGACTCGACCAATCTGACGAACCAGAACCGGAAGCGCTTCATACGCCTCGCCGAGCGAACGAACGCGACGCTCGTCTCCGTGCGCCTGACCGCGCCCGAATCCACGATCCGCCAGCGGCTGTCGCAGCCGCGCGAGGGCTGGTCGCAGGCGGACAACGCCGTCTATGAGCTGATGCGAGGCCGCCCCCGACCGTTCACGACACCGGTGATCGTGGTCGACACGCGTTTCCCGCTGGAGCCGGCAATCGATCTGGTGCTGCGGATGATCAACGATCAGGAGTCGTGAACCCTCAGCTGGCGTTCCTCCTCGTTCGTGCCCGGCCACAGCCGGAGGCTCGCGCCCGCTTCGACACGTGGTTCCGCCACGTGCACCTGCGCGACGTGGCAAAGATCCCGGGGATCGGCGAGGTTCAGGCGGCCTGGACGGCCGGCGGCACGAGGCTCGGTTTCTACACGTTCGAGAGTGGCGAGGCCGTGCAAGCGGCCCTGCAGAGCCCACAGGCAGCCTATGCGCGCGGAACCTGGGAGCAGTGGTCCAGCGAGCTGGAGGAGTTCAGCATCGAGATCTTCGCGCCGCTCTTCCCGCTGCCGATCTACCAGGGCCAGAGCTAATAGCGCCCCGGCCGCAGGTAGACCGGGCCGGGGTCGAGGTGGCGCAGGAGCCTGAGCTCCTCGGCATCCGGCGGCTCGCACTCCTCCACGTCGCCGGCGACGAGCACGTCCCAGGGCAGCAGCGCCTGGACCGCTTCGAGCGGGATGCCGGGGAGCAGCTTCCGGATGCGGAGCTCGCACGTGCCCGTTTCGCCACCGTCGGGCGTGTCGAAGTCGAAGACGGCCATTGTGCTGATGACGAGGTTTCCGCCCTGGGGGCGCAGGCCGGCAGCTTTCCGCGCCCCCGGTCCGGAGATGTAGCCGGGGCTGGTGATGAACGACACGCGCTCGACGAACCGCCGCGGCTCGAGCGAGACAATGCTCACGATCCGCTGGGCGACGCAGGCGGCGTCGGTGTTACCGCCCGTTCCTGGAAGCCGGACGGCCGGCTTCGCCCGGTCGCCAACAAGGAGCGTGTTGAGGTTGCCGAAACGGTCGATCTCGGCGCCGGTCAACACGGCTACGTCGACGCGGCCGCCCATCAGCCAGCCGCCGAGCGCGTCGACCATGTCGCCGACGTAGGAAGCGCCACGGTCGAGGACCGGGTCGGCGACGCCAAAGGGTGCATGGTCGACT
>JAKALX010000363.1 GCA_021823905.1 Chloroflexota bacterium
CTCTACGAGGCGAGTTCCTCGTCTTCCCCCTCGGCGCGGGCTCGTGCGATGCCGATGACGTGCCGCAGGAATGCCTGCTGCGCGGGCGAAAGCTCCACGAAGCGCAGGTGGAGGACCGTCGTCTCCTCGGCCTCCGTTACTCCCAACACCTCACCTGGCAGGGTCGCCGAATAGCCGGTGATGCTCACCACAAGTTCCACCTGGCGCCCCCCGGGCCGTGTGGCAACGGCGACCGACGCCCCGCCCGTGGAGATGTTGAGCACGGTCCCGCCCTGGCGCGATCTTCCGAGCACCGACCGCACCTCGGCTGTGAGCTCCACGGAATAGCGCGAGTCTTTGCGCGCATCCAATGATCGCCACTCGCCCTCGAGCTGGAAGGCGAAGAGGTCATCTTGCGACGCCGCGAAGCGCGCACGCACCGCCCGCCGCGGCGAGGTTGGCGCGATCAGGAGGACCGGTTCGCCCGAAATGAAGGCCGCTCCACCAGCGAGCCGGATCGCGAGCGCGTTCCGGCGCGCGTTGGCAACCGATCCCCGATGTTGTGGCGGCGGATTCTCGGAGATGCGAACAACAACGACGGGCGCGCCAACGCCCACTTCGGCGGAGGTTGCGGCAGCCATATGGTGAGTATCGGCTGCTTTCTCCGGAGCATCATACCGTCTGGTGCTCGATGTTCCGGTCACCGGCCGCTGCGCCTACCATGGAGCTCGTGCCCAACATCCCCCCGCTCCGGGTCCGGGCGATGCGTCCCGGCGACACGCCGGCGGTCCTGGAGATCGAGCGCCTCGCCTTCTCGCCGGGATGGTCCGCAACCGCCTTCGAGCGTGAGCTGTCCCACAACGGCATGGCGCGCTATCTCGTCCTCGAATCGGCGGCGGGCGAGATTCACGGTTTCGCCGGGCTCTGGCTCATGGTCGACGAGGCGCACGTCGTGACGGTCGCCGTTCTCCCCGAGCTCAGGCGCCGCGGATATGGCAGGCTCCTGGTCCACGCGCTCGTGGAGCTGGCACGCGACTGCGGCATGACTTCCGCGACGCTCGAGGTCCGGGAGTCAAACGTCGCCGCGCGGCGCCTCTATGCGGTGTACGGGTTCTACGAAGTCGGTCTGCGAAAGCGCTATTACGCTGACAACGGCGAGGACGCGGTCATCATGACGACAGAGGAGCTGACCAGCACCGCGTATGTGGCACGTCTTGCGGCGCTCGAACAAGTTCTCGCCGATCGCTTCCCCGGCGTGGAGCCACGGCTGCCCGTCGAAGTTTAGGAAGCGGCCGTCGCGAGGCTCGCCACGAGCTCGTTCAAGACCACCTCGGCCCGTTCGAGCCGCCCCAGGATCCCCCATTGACCGTGGATGTTGAGTGTCATGTTGTCGGCCTGCCCCCGCACTCCGGGGAGACGCCCTTGCACGTCTGCCGCCTCGCGATAGCGCGCAATCTCGGCGGAATCGGCCCCGAAGATGCCGGCGATGAGCTCCGCGGTGCGCGCATCCCAGAGGCCATATTCGAACGGGTTCGGGCCGCTGCCGCGAAGCCGCTGTAGCTGGCGGACCTGTTCTTCAAGGAGCTCGCGAGCGCGGGCCGGGTTGCTGGGTGCGGACATGGCGCGATTGTAGCCCGCTCCAACCCAACGCCCAAGGCAGGTGGCCGGTCGCTGACGCTTCACAAAAAGCGGTCCGGGCGTGAAACCCGGACCGCCGGAAGTGGAAGCGCGGCCGTCGTCAGGCAGCCTTCGCCACGTTGAGCTCGAAGGCGAGGTCGCCAAGTGACAGCAGAGCCGCCGAGATTCGCACCGCCTTCGCGTCACCAACCTCGTCGGTGTCGCCGAGGAAGGCGACGATCCCTTCGCTGCCGGCGGCCTCATAGAAGCTTGCCGGCCGCACGACACCCATCGAGTTCGTGCAAAGCACCCGCCCGCCGGCGTCGCGCGCCGCCAACGCCAGGACGACGTGGTCGATCCCGTACGGCTTCCGCATCTCTCCCATCATTCCGCGAACCCAGGCGACAATGGCGTTGGCGACGCGGTCGCGTTCCTTGGTGTCAGAGGGAGTGAACTCCCAGGCGGCTTCGCGAACGCCCACGCCCTCGCGAATGAGGCGCTCCACGCGCTCCTGGGTCGATTGTCGGCGAATGAACGGCAGCATTTCACCATGGTTGTCGGAGGTGGACACCCACGACTTGGTTGCAAGTGCGTGCCCGGAAGGTGGGGAATCGCGGGCGCGGACGCTCTCGCCCGCCCTTTCAACCCCGCCCTCGATCGCCGATGCTTACATTACGATGCCTATCCGCGCCGTCCTCTTCGACTGGGGAGGTACACTCGTCCGCACCCTTCCGGCGCCGCCGGCCTCTGCCTATGCGGCCGTCGCCCATTACGCTCGTCGTCACCTCTACCTCGCGCTGCGGGACGAGGTTTTCGAGCTTGCCTGCCAGGAGGCGACGGCCGGGATGGATCCGGGCACGAGTGTGCCCGTCGCCACCCTCCTCAACGCCGCCTTCGAGCGCCTCGGCTGGTCGATCGACGACGCCGACATAGCCGCCTGCTCCCGCCTCTTCTTCACCGAAGCGACCGCGGTCGACACCGTCTTCGACGACGCCCGGGCACTGCTCGCCTCGCTCAAGTTCCGCGGCTTCCGCATTGCTGTCGTCGCCGATTCGCCATTTCCCGGCGAGATGTACACGGACCTGCTCGCGGAGGTCGGCCTCACCGGCTACCTCGATGCGTTCGTCACCTCCGCCGACGTCGCCCGTCAAAAGCCCGCGCCCGACGCATATCTTCGCGCGCTTGCCACCGTGCGTGTCGATCCGCACGAGGCCCTTTTCGTCGGCGACACGGTGGAGACCGACATCGCCGGCGCCCGAGCCGCCGGCTTGCGTGCCGTCCTCGTCGATCGCGCCGGCCGCCATCGCGAAGGCGCCGGCTACCTCGTCATCGAACGCCTCTCCGCCCTTGGCCAGCTCCTCGGCGAAGGCACCGTGGCCTGACCAGGCCGCCAACCCCATCCGCTGCCGTCACCGTAGCCTTGCTAGAATCGACGTTGCAGCTATGAAGCACCGTCCGAATCCCCTCGTCTCCCGCAAGCTCGCGGCGATCTTCGGCGGCGCGATCGCGCTTGCTTCCGTTGCCCTCGTCGTCCCGCTTCTGCCGCTCGATCAGCAGATCCGCGAGGGCGACATCGCGCCGCGCACGCTCGCCGCCTCCCATGGCGCCCAGTACACGTCCGACGCCACCACCGCGGGCGCCAGGGATCTTGCCGCGCAACGCGTGCCCGACGTGCCCCTTCCCCTTGATACCTCCATCCTCGACCGCTTCCTCGACCAGGTTCGGGGCATTCGTGTTCGCGCCGACCTCAGCGCGCAGCAGAAGCTCGACCAGCTGGCCACCCTCCAGGGCGTTCCGGGCCTCAGTCTCGCCGGGCGGACCGCGCTGCTCGCGCTCGACGCCGCTCGTTTCGACGGCCTCCAGCAGCGCGCCGATTCGGCTGTTACCGACATCATGAGCCGCGGCCCGCAGAAGGCCGACCTCCCCCAGCGCGTCGACGAATACCTCGCCCAGCCCGGGAGGCTTCCCGACACAACGACGGCGAACGAGATCACCGCCCTCCGCGAAGTCCTCAAGACGTTCACCACGGCCAACTACCAGGTCGACACGGCCGCCACCCAGCGCAAGCGCGACGAGGCCCGCGCGAACGTGTCACCGATCGTCAAGACCTATACCCGTGGCCAGGTCATCGTTGGCGAAGGCGATCGGATCAATGCCGAGGCCATCGAAGCGCTCCGCGCCACGGGGGTCGTTAAGGGTGGCTTCGACCTCTACGACGTTGCCGGCGGCACGATTGTTGCCGTCGGGCTCGGTCTGGTCCTGGCTGTCTACACCTGGCAGTTTCAGCCGTTCCCGCGACCCGCGGTGCGCCGCATGGCGCTCGTCGGCATCGCCTTGATCGCCTGCCTCGCGGCCGTCCGCCTGACGTTTCCGGCGGTTACGCCCGATTCCGACCACCACTTTTTCGTGTTCGCCTTGCCGGTCGCAGCCGCGGCGATGATCACGGCCGCGTTTGCCGACCTCACGTTCGCCGTTGTCGTTGCGGCCGCCGTCGGCCTGTTCGCCGCCTTTGTCGGCGCGACGCTTCCCCAACTGGCCGGCGCCTCGTTTACCGACGCCATCGAGGCGCTCGAACTGGCCGCCACCTACACCGCGTCGGGCCTCGCCGGTGCGGTGGCCGTCCACCGC
>JAKALX010000364.1 GCA_021823905.1 Chloroflexota bacterium
GTACTGCCCGCCTGGTCGCGTCCATGCGTACCTCGGACTCGAACTTGATCACCTCCGCGCCGAGGTTCGCGAGGATGCGCCCGCCGATCGGGCCGGCCAGCACCCACGAGATGTCGAGCACCCGCAGGCCGGCCAGCGGCAGCGTGTTGGAAGGCTCGACAACGGCGCGCTCGTCGCTGCGCTCGTCCAGCCACGCCAGCACCTCCGCGGTGTGCTCGCCGAGCGTCGGCGCCCGCCGGACCGGCTCGACGCCGCGCACACCCACAAACGGGCTCCGTGGCAGCTCCAGTTCCACGCCCAGCGGCTCGTGTCGGACCTTCCGGAATGCGTCGAGCGACCGCAGGTGCTCGTTCCGCCGCATGTCTTCGAACGAGTGAACCGGCAGCGCGATGACGCCAACCTGCGCGCACTGTTCGAGGAACTCTTCCCGCGTGTAGAACTGGCCGAGCCGTTCGACGATGTCCGCGGCCTCGCCCAGCCGGAACGATGCCGGCTTGCTCTTGTTTGCCTCCTGCCAATCCCCAGGTCCAGCGTTCACCGCGAGGCCACAGGAGAGCGCCCACTCGCGGATGTCGTCCCAGCGGTCTGGCCGCGGCCGCCCGGCGACCCAGCCGCCGTCCTTGCAGCGGATCACGGGGAACTCGAAGGCCGTGTTCCGTGGCGGCGCGATCCCGTACCAGCGCCAGTAGTTCGCGTTCGACGTCTGCAGGGTCGAAAGCGTCACGCACTCCTGTATCGAGATGTCGAGGTGCGCCCCGTATCCGTTGCGAGGGCCGTCGCGCCCGACCAGGGCCGCCAGCACCCCCGTGCACGCCGCCAGCGACGCCAGCTTGTACGACAAATCGCCGCCGGCGAGCACGGGTGGCCGCTCCGGCTCGCCGCTCACGGCCAGCAACCCGCCGCTCGCCGAACCGATCAGGTCGCTTCCGCGCCGCCCCGACCACGGCCCTGACTGCCCGAACGGCGTGATCGACGCCTGGATGATGCCCGGGTTGACGGCGGATAGCGTCCGGTAGTCGAGCCCGAGCGCCTCCAGCTCACCAGGTCGCGCCGTCTCGATCAGCACGTCCGCGCGGCGGGCCAGCCTGCGAAACGTCTCGCGCTCCGACGCGTTTCCGAGGTCGAGGACAACCGACTCCTTGCCTGCGTTGTAGGCCAGGTGCCGGGCGCTGCGTTCCGCCTCGGGCAGGCCGTCGAGAAATGGCTCGAGCCCTCGCACGTGACTACCCCCCGGCGGCTCCACGCAGACAACCGTCGCTCCGAGATCGGCGAGCATCCGGCCCGCGAATATCCCCGGCTCGCCCGCGAGGTCGAGCACGAACACGTCGGCAAGCGGCTTCATTCGCGAAACGTTAGCCGAGAGCTTGCATGTGCGACAGTGGATAGGCGCTGCCCGTCAACCCGGAACGATTCCGGGGCCGCGCTTCCTGACCCGCCGCCTGGATCAGGCATCTTCCATCGGCTCTCCCTAATCTTCGGGCACAAGCTATCAACCAGGACTATTGGTCGTTCGTTCTCCCATATGATTCTCGCATCGCCCATAGCGAGATAGGGCTACCTGCAACCCCGTGCGGAGGCAACCATTGATCAAGAGTTCATGACAACGAGGTTATCGAGAGTGGAAACTCTGCAAACAACGTTTCTGTCGGCCATGACGGAATGCACCGACAAGCGCCAGATTCGCGTCCGATATCAGGGCCCGCGGCCCTCGGCAACTCAAGCGCACCTGGCGGATGACGACGCCCCCGACGGCTTCTCTCTCATGCTCGGATGCAGCGATCCGCGGCAGGTTCGCGCCCACTACGGGAGCGCGAACCGCCAGGGAGCCGCTGTCGCCTGACCCGGCCGGTCTCGAAATCGCTTACCTGGCGCCTTGTGTTGGGCCGGATTCCTTTTGGACTCCGGAAGTTCGCTGTTCAACCGGCGATGGTGTGATCGGGCCGAGCGCCCGTCGCCGGGGGCCTCAGAACTGATCTGCCCCGCAACCGAGCACAACTTTGAACGCTTCGACGCGGGCGACGGCGCTCTTCGAGACCCAGACCACGTCACGTTCAACGCTCCGCCACAGGAGGAAACTGCTGGCGGACTGGTCTCGGACGCTCCCGACCATGACCCCACGGTCGTCGAGTACGCGCATCCCCTGCTCCACCTGTGCCGCCCTTCTCGGCTCGGCTGTGTGGTCTAGCACCGGTTACCTCCCGATCGCCCTCGCGAAACTCCCAGTTCCAGGCCCGACTATATCCCCGGCGCGGCCGGCGAGTTAGCCCAAGGATCCTCTAGTACGGCGACGGGCCATAGGTCGTATCTATATCAGTATGCCTGAAACGGATATCCCGAATGTCACCAGCATCCAGCGGCGCAGCCCCACGGGCCGCCTCCGCGCAGACCGCTACCGCGGTGCTGGTCACTCGAACGGCTGGGCGCGTTTGATCCACTTCTCCAGATCAGGCTCGGCCGGGTTGAGCGGCCGTCCCGGGTGAATGATCCGGGCAGTGCAGCGCTCCGCCGCGGTCACCAGCTCCTTGAACGTCCCGGCGCGCGGGTCCTTGATGTACGCCTGCTTGTCCGCGTTGTAGGCGAAGAGCCGCTTGTTCACGCCGATGCATTCGTCGCACGTCGTGCAAAGCTCGCTCTCGATCGACGGCAGCGAGCCGGCGACCATGCCGGGCCCGTGGGCGGGTTGGGTATGAGGAGCCACCGCCGTCACAACGCCGCCGTTCGTGACCCCGGGCGCGGCGATGGGTTGAGCAGCCGCCATTCCCGGCACAGCCGCGACCACCGGGACGCTCGCTGCTCCTGGAACCGGCGCGTGCCCGTTCGCCCCGAGCAACCCCTCGGCGAGCCGCCGGGCGACAAGCTGCGGATAGGTCGCCCGAAGGTGCGCCAGCTTCGCCTCGTACTCCGCTCGCAACTGTGCCAGCTCCTCCTCGAACCGCTGCTCGAGTTCGGCGGTCACCGTCTGGCGAGCCGCCGCCGAGACTTCCATCCCGGCCAGCTCTCGGAGCTGCCCCCAGAGGAGCAGCCGGTCCCTGGCAAGGTCGGCGACCTCGCTCGAAACCCCCAGCCGCTTCAGCCGCCGGTCGTCGTCGATCGTGTAGACGAATGCGGTCTTGCCGGCCCGCTCGCTCTCTGCCAGGCCGGCGAACTCGTGGAACGGAACGAGGCTTTCGCCGGCTGAGAGCTCCCGAAAGTGCCGCCGGAAGCGGCCCTCTGTCGCCGCCCAGTCGGCCACCGTCAGCGGCAGCTCCATCCGTTGCACCGCGCCCTGCTCGTCGAGGTACTCCAGCTCGTAGGTCGGCCAGGTGTCGTCGATCGACGGGTTGCCGGTCAGGTCCAGGCACTCCGCGAAGCTGCGGCCCGCGTCGGGGTCATACACCATGAATGGGAACGCGCGGCTTTCGAGCGCCAGCTTCGCCGCGTGCGGCGCCATGTCGTCGGCGAGGCCGTGCTCCACCGGGCACGGCGTGTAGATGTTGATGATCGCCGGCCGCCGCGCTTGCAGTGCTCGGAGCACGCTGCCAATGAGGTGCGAGGGGAGCGCCTGCGACGTCTGTGCCACGAACGCCCCGCGATGCGCCATCGCGATCATCGCGATCTCTTTCCGCGTCTCTTCCTTCCCGTGTGCCGCCCGCCCGTACGCCGCCATGTCCGACACCTGGCCCAGGAAGCCGCTCGTGCACGCCTGCCCGCCGGTGTTCGAATACACCTGCGTGTCGAGAACGATGACCCGGATCGGCTTGCCCGACGCGAGCAGCCGCGAGAGGTTCTGGAAGCCGATGTCGAACATCGCCCCGTCGCCGCCCACGGTCAGGATCGGCGGACAGAGCCCGAACTCCTCGTCGTCGAACTCGCGCCAGTCGAACGCCTCGAAGAACGGGTCATGCTCGGCCGGGACGTACGTGCCGGCAAGGTACAGCTCTGCCCGGCGGACGGCCGCGAACGCGTCGGCCATCTTCCGCATGTGCCCCTCGAACGCCCCGATCGCCAGCGACGGCGCGTCCTGGAAGAGATGGTTCGCCCACGGGTACGGGTACGGGTTATAGGGGAACGTGCTTCCCCAGACCGAAGAGCAGCCCGTGCTGTTGGCGATGCCAAGGTTCGCCCGGCCCTTCCCGCTCGGTCCCTCGACGTAGCGCCAGCGCAGGTCTTCGAGCGCCTTGCGCCCGTCGTTCAGCCGCCGCATTTCCTCTCGCCGCATCGGATCGACCGCCACT
>JAKALX010000365.1 GCA_021823905.1 Chloroflexota bacterium
GTGGATCTTCGGAGCGCAGATAAACGGGAACGTGCCGCTGGTGTTCGTGCTCACGCTCCTCGGGTCGGCCGTCTTCATCGCGATGGGCATTCTGATGGTGGCGTTTGCCCGCAGTGAAGACGACATCGCGCCGATGTTCATGCTCATCCTGATGCCGTCGATGATGTTCTCCGGCGCGTTCCTGGACCGCGGCGGGCTTCCGAACTGGCTCCATTGGCTGACCGGCGGGCTCCCGCTCACGTTCCTGACCGACGCTGTGCAGCAGGTCGCGAACCTGGACAAGGGGCTGGGAGCGATCGGCACGGACGTGCTCGGGATGGCGGTGTGGGGCGTCGTCGCGACCGCGTTCGCGACCTGGCGCTTCCGGATGGCCTGACGGCGGCTATTGCAGCCGCCGCACCGGGCCGAGAAAGACGAGCACGAGCGCGCCGATGACGGCGGCGATGATGCCGCTGGAGATAATGGTCGCCTGCGTGCCGAAAGCGTTGGCGACCACGCCTGCCTGCAGGTAGCCGATCGGGGTGGAGGCGCTGAAGGCGAGCCCCCACATGCTCATCACGCGGCCCATCATCTGGCGGCTGACGTGCTGCTGGAGGAGCGCGACGCCGAAGTTGATGAAGATCGCCGGGCCCGTCACGCCGAACACGAAGAGGAGAATCATCGCAAGCGGGAGCGACGAGGTGAGGCCGTACAAAGCCGAGCAGACCCCGCCCGCGAGCACCGACGCGCACACGAGGAAGCCACGGTGGCGGAGGCGCAGGATCGACAGCAGGATTGAGCCGAAGACGATGCCCCCGCCGAAGCAGCCCCAGAAGATGCCGACGAACTTGTCGCTTTCGTGGAAGACGTCGTGGACACGGATGACAACAGTGACGGCGAACGGGCCCATGAGGAAGATCCCGGGCACCGTGCCAAGGACGAGAACGCCAAGCAGCGCCGGTTCCTTCCAGATGTAGCGAACGCCTTCGGCGAGGTCGTGGCGAACGCTGCGGCCGCTCGGCACCGGGAGGTCGGTGGCGATGCGGCCGAAGAGCATCGCCGCGGAGAGCAGGGCAGCGACCTCGGAGGCAAAGGCGAAGGTCAGGCCCGGGCCGTCGGCCAGCAGGCCGCCAACCGTGGGCCCGCCGAATTGGAGCGTGGCCATGAACGCCATCGTCCCGAAGATGACGCCGTTCTGAAGCTGGGAGGGCGCCAGGATCTGGGGCATCATGCTCTGCCGCGCGGGGTTCGTGAACGCCCCCGCGCTGCCGACAACTGCCGAGAGGATGAATACCGGCCAGACGACGCGCGCGTTGAATCCAGCCAGGGCGACATAGACGAGCGAGACTGACGCGGCCACCGTGTACGTTCGCACCAGGATGCGGCGGCGCTCGACACGGTCGGCGACAACGCCGCCGACGAGGGCGAAGAACGCTCCCGGGAGCGTCTGGCAGATGAGCGCCGCCGCGATGGCGATCGCGCGATGGTCCTGGGAGACGCGGTCTCGGATAAAGAGCGGTACGGTCACGGTCTGGATGCCGACGCCGGTGCCGGCAACGACCGAAGCGAGCCACCACATCCGGAATCCGGCTGTGGTGAACGGGTTGCGGGTGCGGACCGGCTGACCCACGGCGGTAAGTGGCGGCGAATCGGCAACCAGCTCGGTCATGGAGCGGGAGCATACGGAGTGGCAAACGGGCTGGCAACGTGCTTGCGAACTCGATCCCGAGGCGGTATTGTTATTCTGTTACTGAGACTTCATCTCAACTTGGATTCGCCACCGTGGTCCGATTTCGCGCCGTTTTCTTCCTGTTGCTAACCGGCACCATCGCCACCGCTGCCGCCTGCGGAGGCGCCGGCACGACCACGGGCGGCAAGCCGGGCGTGGTGGCGACCACCCAGCAGATCGGATCCCTGGCCCGGGCGATCGTGGGCGATCGGATGACGGTCACGACGCTCATCGGGCCGGGAGTGGACCCGCACGACTACGAAGCATCGCCCAACAATGTCAAATCGATGGGGGCGGCGGCGATCGTGCTCAAACACGGGATCGGCCTCGACGCGCATCTCGACAAGGCGATCGAGGGAAGCGGTGCGAAGCGGGTGGTGACGGTGACGACGGGGATCGTCCTGCTGAAGAGCGCGTCGGGCGACAACGATCCTCACGTCTGGCACGACCCGGAAGACGCAAAGATCATGGCCGACAACATCGAGGCGGCGTTGGCCAGCGTCGATCCTGCGAACGCCGACTACTACCGCCAGCAGGCCGACGCACAGAAGCAGCGTCTAGACGCGGCCGACACGACCATCAAGCAATTGATCGGCGCCATCCCGCCGGACAACCGCAAGATGGTGACGGACCACGACGCCTTTGCCTACTTCATCAAACGCTACGGGCTACAATTCGTGGGCGCCGTCATCCCGGGTGTCGCGACACAGGGCGAAGCCTCGGCCCAGCAGTTGGCGACGCTGGAGGATCTCATCCGCAAGGATGGCGTGAAAGCGATCTTCGCGGAGAACTCGCTGGATCCACGGGTCTCGCAGCAAATAGCAAAAGACACGGGGGTGAAGATCGTGACGGACCTCTACGGCGATTCTCTTGGCCCGCCGGGCTCGGGCGCGGATACGATCGAAGGGATGCTGGTCTCGAACGCGACCAAGATCGCCGGGGCCTTGAAATAGACGTCGGGATCGCGGGCGGCGACGGCATCCTCCGGCTTTCGAACGTCGAGGCGGGCTACGGGTCCACGTTCGTGCTGAGCGGGGTGAGCTTTTCGGCCGGGCCGGGCGAGGTCGTCGGCTTCATCGGGCCGAACGGGGGCGGGAAGAGCACGCTCCTCAAGGCGATCGCGGGCGTGCTGCCGCTGCGGGCGGGCGAGGTGACGCTCGGGGGAGCGGCGCTTCGCGAATACACGGGCCGGACGGCGTTCGTTCCGCAGCGCGAAGAGGTGAACTGGGAGTTTCCGGCGACAGCGCTCGACGTGGTGCTGATGGGCCGCTACCGATCAGCGGGCTGGCTCAGGCGGCCGGGCGGCAACGACCAGCGGCTGGCGCGGGAAGCGCTGGAGCAGCTCGGGCTCGGCGGGATGGACGGGCGTCACATCTCGCAGTTCTCGGGGGGACAGCAGCAGCGGATCTTCCTGGCCCGTGCGATGGTCCAGGATCCGCTCGTCGTGCTCCTCGACGAGCCGTTCACCGGGATCGACCAGGCGAACCGCGAGCTCTTCCACGAGGCGATCCGGGCGTTCGCGGCCCGCGGCTGCGTCGTCTTGATGGCGACGCACGACCTCGACGAGGTGGCGACGACCTGCTCGAGCGTGGCCTGCATCGCGAACCGGCTGGTGGCGTTTGGGCCGACGGCGACGACGTTCACGCCGGAGATCCTGCGGACGACGTTCGGGGGCCGGGTGGCGGTGTTTACGCCATGAGCTGGTTCACGGAACCGCTGAGCTACCCGTTCATGCAGCGCGCGCTGATCGAGATCGTGGTTGTCGGGGTGCTTTGCGGCCTGGTCGGCTGTTTCGTGGTGTTGCGCGGGTTGGCGTTCATCGGCGACGCGCTGTCGCACGCGGTGTTTCCGGGGGTTGTGATCTCGTACATCGCGGGCCAAAGCATTCTGATCGGCGCGTTCGTCTTCGGCGGTCTGACGGCGCTGGGCGTGGGCGTGGTCTCGCGCAGCCGGCGAGTGAGCGAGGACTCAGCGATCGGGGTCTTGTTCGCGGCGTTTTTCGCGCTGGGCATCGTCATCATCAGCCGCCAGGCGGGATTCAAGCGCGACCTGGGGTCGCTGCTCTTTGGCTCGGTGCTGGGCGTTTCGAAGCACGACGTCATTGTCACGCTCGTTATCGGAGCGGTGGTGCTTGTGGTGCTGTTCGCTCTGCTGAAGGAGTTCACGCTGGTGGCGTTCGACGCGACGATGGCCCGGTCGCTGGGCTACCCGGTGTTCGCGCTCGACCTCGTGCTGCTCCTGCTGGTGGCATCGACGATCGTGGTGAGCCTGCAAACGGTGGGGAACATCCTCATCCTGGCGATAATCGTGACGCCGCCGGCGACGGCACGGCTGCTGACCGACCGGCTCGACCGGATGATGGCCCTGAGCGTGGCGATCGCCGTGGCGTCGGGCGTCCTCGGGCTGTACATCTCCTACCACGCGAGCATGGCGGCCGGCGGGACGATTGTGCTGACGGTGACGGCGATCTTCCTGACCGCGCTCGTCTTCGCGCCAAACCAT
>JAKALX010000366.1 GCA_021823905.1 Chloroflexota bacterium
AGGTCCTCGGCCAGCTTCTTGGCGCCGTTCCGGCCGTGGGGGATGCCGGGGTCGAGGTCGCGAACGACCCATTCATGGTGCAGCGCCCCGGCTGCCCGGACCTGGTCCGCGTCGATCGCGCTGATGCCCATTTCGAGGCCCAGCCGGAGAAGCGGCGCGAGGCTGTGGGCGATGGCCGCGCGCGGCGCGGCCTGGTAGGTGATCGTGTGGATAGGCACGCCGTCGGCTCTCGCCCGCTCGGCGAGTTTCCCGCCGGTTGTCGCGGCGATGATGGTCGCTCCGCGCCTCCAGGCATCGTCGTAACAGCTCAGCGACTCCTCCGTGTTCCCGCTGTACGACGACAGGATCACCAGGCTGCGATCGGAGACGTAGTTCGGCAGCGCGTATCCGCGCACCACGGAGACCGGGATCTCGGACGTCCCGGCGCAGAGGGCGGCGAAATAGTCGCCGCCGGTTGCCGAGCCGCCCATGCCCGCGATGATGACCGAATTCGCCTTCATGGCCGCCGGCGGCAGCTCGATGGACTCCGATTCGTCCCAGGCCCGGATCAGCTCAGTTCCCAGGTTGCGAATCCGGCCGAACATGCCGGAGCGATCGAGCTTCAACAGCTCCGGATCGTCGAGCACGCTCATCGGGACACCCCGGCGAGCGCTTTGCCGGCTTCAAGCACCTGCTGGACCAATGCCTTCTCCGTCACTTCCGTGTAGATCCGCAGCAGCGGCTCAGTTCCCGAAAGCCGCAGAAGCAGGAATCCTTCCTTGATGAACCAGCGCCAGCCATCGACGCGGTCGCTGCTCAGCACGGGCCGGCCGGCGATTTCCGTGGGAGCGGCGGCGTCGAGAACCGCCTGGATGCGCGCGTTCGACCCCGGCTCGAGGTCGAAGTCGAGCCGCTCGTAAAAGTGCGGCCCCGTGATCGCGAAGACTTCGTCGAGCAGCTGCGAGGGCCGTTTGCCCGTGGCCGCCACGTAATCGAGAAGGTACAGCCCGGCGAGGACACCGTCGCGCTCCGGGAGATGGCCGCGAAAGCCGTAGCCGCCGCTCTCTTCGCCGCCGATGAGCGCGTCGCGCTCCATCATTAGGGGCCCGATGTGCTTGAAGCCGACCGGCGTTTCGATGCATTCGACCCCGTAGTGGTCGGCGAGCAGCTTCGCCATGTTCGTCGTGGTGACGGATTTCACGATCGCGCCGCGCAACTTGCGTTGGCCGAGGAGGTAGTTCACGAGCAGCGCGAACGTGCGGAGCTGGTCAACGTAGGTCCCCTCTTCGTCGACGAGGCCGACCCGGTCGGCGTCGCCGTCGTTCGCGATGCCGGCGTCGTACTCGCGGATGCCCATCAGGAGCGTGAATTCGCCCAGGTTCGATTCGATCGGCTCGGGCGCGCGGATTCCCGGGAAGAGCGGATTGCGCTCGGTGTGGATTTCTCTGACCGTCGTGCTCCCGCCGCCGAGGAGCTCGGTGAAGAAGCCCGCGCCCGCGCCGTACATGGGATCGACCGCGACGCGAAGGCCGGAGGAGCGGATTCGCTGCACGTCGACCAGCGCCGCGAGTTTCGCCAGGTAGCCCGGCACGGGGTTGAATTTCTGGATCGCGTCGCTGGATGCGGGCGCCAGGGCGATCTTCGCCGTATTGGCCAGGATCGCCGGGACGCGGCGCTCGATGTCGGCGACGATCTCCGGGCTCGCACTTCCGCCGTAGTGCGGCTTCACCTTGATCCCGTTCCAGCGGAATGGGTTGTGCGAGCTCGTGACGACCACGCCGCCGCAGGCGCCCGCCTCGATGATCCGGTAGCTCAACGCGGGCGTGGGCGCGGGACGATCAGCCAGCTGGACCTGGAATCCATTGCCGGCCATGACCTGCGCGACCGCATCAGCGAACTCGTTCGAGAGGAAGCGCGTGTCATAGCCCACGACGACCGGTTTGCCTTTGCCGTAGGTCTCGCCGAAATGGTCCGCGATCGCCTGGGCGCAGGCCCGCACGTTGTCGAAGGTGAACGTCTCGCCGATGATGGCTCGCCAGCCATCGGTGCCGAAATGAACCGGATTGTCGATCATCCACAGCATCATACCGCGCACGCCGGTGACCGGCCGCCCGCGCTGACCGTCGGCCAGTCGCCGCGAGCTTGCTCGGCCGGCGAGGGCTTTGTCTGCGCTAGATTCCGACCGTCGCGGCGAGCTCACTCGCGCGCGCCGTGTCTTCCCACGGGACGTGCAGATCGACCCGGCCGAAATGCCCGTAGCTTGCTGTCGGCTGGTAGATCGGGCGGCGGAGGTCGAGGTCGCGAATGATGGCGCCGGGTCGCAAATCGAAGTGCTTGCGCACCGCCTCGAGGATCACGTGGTCTGGCGCCTTCCCCGTGCCAAACGTCTCGATGCCGATGGACGTGGGCTGGGCGACACCGATCGCGTAGCTGAGCATGAACTCGCAGCGCGTGGCGAGGCCGGCCGCGACGATGTTCTTTGCCACCCAGCGTGCGGCGTAGGCACCGGAGCGGTCGACCTTGGTCGGATCCTTGCCGCTGAATGCGCCACCGCCGTGGCGGGCGATCCCACCGTAGGTGTCGACGATGATCTTGCGGCCCGTCAGCCCTGCGTCGCCCTTGGGCCCGCCAATGACGAACCGCCCCGAGGGGTTCACGAAGATCTTCGTTTTCGAGTCGATGAGCGAACGATCAACGATGGTGCCGATGATGTGCTCGCGGACGTCAGTCTCGATCGTCTCATTGTTCACGTCGGGCGAGTGCTGGGTGGAGATGACGACGGCCTCGGCGCGAATTGGATTCCAGTGGTCGTCGTATTCGATCGTGACCTGTGACTTGCCGTCGGGCCGCAGCCAGGGGAGTTCGCCGCTCTTGCGCGATTCCGCCAGTCTGCGCGTCAGCCGGTGCGCGAGGGAGATCGTGAGCGGCATCAGCTCGGGCGTCTCGGTGCAGGCGAAGCCGATCATCATGCCCTGGTCGCCGGCGCCGGTGTCGAGCTCCGCGCCGCCGGATTGGCCGTGGCGCGCCTCCCACGAGCGATCGACGCCGCCCGCGATGTCGGTCGACTGGCTGTTGATCGCGGTGATGACCCCGCAGGTCTCGCCGTCGAAGCCGATCTGCGAGGACGTGTAGCCGATGTCGAGGATGGTCTTGCGGACGAGGCCGGGGATGTCGACGTAGCCCTTGGTCGTGATCTCGCCGGTTACGAGCACGAGGCCGTTGGTGATCGCCGTCTCACAGGCGACCCGCGACCGCGTGTCCTGCTCGAGCAGCGCGTCGAGCACGGCGTCCGAGATCTGGTCGCAGACCTTGTCGGGGTGGCCCTCGGTGACGGATTCGGAGGTCAGGAGTCTTCGCTCTCCCATGGGGCGTGCCATTCCTTTCGTTGCCGGTTCGGCCGTGAGGTGATGGCGGGCAACGAAAAGCCCCTCGGAGGCCGAGGGGCGGGCTTTCTGAGCGCCCGCCTTTTGTTGCCTGCGGCGCCATGCCGCGGGCCGCGTCGTCTTGGCACCTTGGAGGCTTAACCAGGTTGCCGGGCTCCGGGGCTCATCGCCCTCCAGCCCTCTGGACGCTGATTGTTATCGTAGCAGGCGCGCGGTTTTCGTGAAACGCGCAGGGAAACGCTGTCGGCGCGCGCGGCTCCGGCCTACGTCCCTTCCTGCCAGCTCGTGAGGTACCGGCGCTGCTCGTCGGTCAGCGTGTCGATGCCCACGCCCATCGCCTTCAGCTTGAGGCTCGCGATCTCCTCGTCGACCTCGTGCGGCAGTTCGTACACCTGCTTGCCGAGCTTCGCGTGGTTCGTTGCGATCCATTCCGCGCCGAGCGCCTGGTTCGCGAACGACATGTCCATCACGGCGGCGGGGTGACCTTCGGCCGCGGCAAGGTTCACGAGCCTGCCTTCGCCCAGGAGATGGAGCTTCCGCCCGTCGCCCAGGCGGTACTCGTCGACACTGGGACGGATGCGACGCGTGCCCTCGCTCATCGAACGAAGCGCCTTCAGGTTGATCTCGCTGTCGAAATGGCCGCTGTTGGCCATGATCGCGCCGTCCTTCATGCGCTCCAGGTGCGCGCGATCGATCACGTTGCAGTCGCCGGTGAGGGTCACGAAGAAGTCGCCGATGGGCGCCGCCTGGGCCATCGGCATCACCTGGAAGCCGTCCATCACGGCCTCCAGCGCCTTGATCGGGTGAACCTCGGTCACGACAACGT
>JAKALX010000367.1 GCA_021823905.1 Chloroflexota bacterium
TCACACCGAGCGCCGCGGCGCGGCTGCGCGACATGAGTACGATCGCGGCCGCGCCGTCGTTGATCCCGCTGGCGTTGCCGGCCGTCACCATCCCGCCTTCCTTGAACGCCGCCCGCATCTTCGCGAGCGCCTCGACGCTCGTGGCGCGCGGATGTTCGTCGGTGTCGAAGATCCGCTCCTCGCGGCCATCGCGAACCGAGAGCGGAATGATTTGCTCCTTGAACCGGCCCGCTTCGATCGCCGCCAGCGCCCGCCGCTGGCTCTCGGCGGAAACCGCGTCCTGCGATTCCCTAGTCACGCAGTACTGCTCCGCCAGCTTCTCGGCGGTCAGCCCCATGTGCAGGTTGCTAAAGGGGTCGCTCAGGATCTTCAGCATGCTGTCTTCGATCACGCCGTCACCCATCCGGTACCCGGCGCGTGCTTTTCGCAGGAGGTACGGCAACCGCGTCATGTTCTCCACGCCGCCGGCAACGACAACCCCCGCGTCGCCGGTCTCGATGTAGCGCGCCGCGGTGTTGATCGCCTCCAGGCCGCTGCCACAGAGCCGGTTCACGTTCACCGCGGGCACCTCGTAGGGCAGCCCGGCCTTCACCGCGGCGAAGCGGGACAGGTACGTGTCCTCGCCGATCTGGCCGCAGATGCCCATGATCACCTGCTCGACCTGGCCGGGAGCGATATGCGACCGGCTCACCGCCTCCTTGATCACCGCGGCCCCCAGGTCTGAAGCCGGGACCTCGGAAAGCGACCCCTGGAACCGCCCAATCGCGGTCCGGACCCCACCTGTGACAACAACCTCATCCATGTACTGCTCTCTCCTCAGCCGCCCGATCGGGGCAGCGCATTTCCGTTGCAACGGCCGCCCGGCTCAGACGACCACCTGCTCCTTGTACTCGCCGAACACCCGCCGCCAGAGGTTGCAGACTTCGCCGACCGTGGCGCCGGCGTTCACAGCCTCGATGATGAACGGCATCATGTTCGTCCTGCCATCCTTCGAGGCAGACTCGAGGCGCGCCATCGTCTCGGACCACTTCGCTGCGTCGCGGTTCGCACGGTGGGCCTTGAGTCTGGCCAGGTGGCGCTTCTCCCCTTCGGGATCGAACTTCAGGATCGGGATGTCGAGCGGCTCCTCCATCTGGTACTCGTTCACGCCGACGATGATCCGGTCGCGCGTGTCGACCTCGCGCTGGAAGCGCGCTGAGGCCTCGGCGATCTCCTTCTGGAAGAACCCCGCCTCGATCGCCGGGATGACGCCGCCGAGCGCCTCGATCTTTTCGAAGTAGCCGAGAACCTCGGCCTCCATCTCGTTCGTCAGCTTCTCGACAAACCACGAGCCCCCGAGCGGGTCGATCGTGTTCGCCACGCCGCTCTCGTGGAGGATGACCTGCTGCGTGCGCACGGCGAGCCGCGCGGCCTTGTCGCTCGGCAGCGCGATCGCCTCGTCCATCGCGTCCGTATGGAGCGACTGGGTCCCGCCCATCACCCCCGCCAGCGCCTGGATGGCGACGCGCACGAGGTTCACCTCGGGCTGCTGCTCGCTGAGCGAGACGCCGGCCGTCTGCGTGTGGAAGCGCATCAGCCACGAGCGCGGGTTCTTCGCCCCGAAGCGTTCGCGCATCTGCCGCGCCCAGATCCGACGCCCGGCGCGGAACTTCGCGATCTCCTCGAAGAAGTCGTTGTGGCTGTTAAAAAAGAACGAGATGCGGCCAGCGAACGTGTCGACGTCCATCCCCCGGGCGAGGCCCCATTTCACGTACTCGATCCCGTCGGCGAGGGTGAAGGCGAGCTCCTGGGCAGCCGTCGAGCCGGCTTCGCGAATGTGGTAGCCGCTGACGCTGACCGGGTTCCAGAGCGGCATCTCCTTCGCCGCGAACTCGATCGTGTCGGTCACCAGGCGCATCGAGTCGGCGGGCGAGTAGATGTACTCGTTCTGGGCGATGTACTCCTTGAGGATGTCGTTCTGGAGCGTGCCGGCCAGCTTCGCGCGAGGGACGCCGCGCTTCTCGGCGGCGGCGATGAAGAGCGCCCAGACGACCGGCGCCGGGCTGTTGATCGTCATCGAAGTGGTGATCTTGTCCAGCGGCAGGCCGCTCAGGAGGATCTCCATGTCGCTCAGGGAATCGAGGGCGACGCCGCAGCTGCCGAATTCGCCCTCGGCCCAGGGCTCGTCGTGGTCGTAGCCCATGAGCGTCGGCATGTCGAAGGCGATCGAGAGGCCGTTGTTGCCGGTTGCGAGGAGGTCCTTGTAGCGCTGGTTCGTCTCTTCGACCGAGCCGAAGCCGCTGAACATGCGGATCGTCCAGGGCTTGCCGCGGTAGCCGGTGCGGTGGACGCCGCGGGTGAAGGGGTACTCGCCGGGAAGGTTGATGTCGCGCTCGTAATCGGTGTCCGCCAGGTCCGTCGGGTCGTACAGCCGCTCGATCGGCTTGCCCGAGACGGTCATGAACGGCCCCGCGAGCTCTTTGCCCTCCTGGACAACCGCTTCGTCGTAGGCCTCTCGAAGCTTCTTCGCGCGATTCGGATCGATGTTCATGTGGCTGGCCTCTCGCAAAGCGTGTCGCTCCAGTTTACGCGGCAAAGCGCGGTACCGGCGCGCGAGCGCCGCCGCCGGTAGCCGCGGGGTAGGACTCCCTACCGTTCGTCAAGTGTTTTTCGCCGGTGGATACCGGCGTTTCGGCTGGGGTGAAGAGGGTGTTGGCGAGGAGCATGGCGATGAGAATCCGGAGGAGGTGGTCAGCGACGGTGCGGAGGGCGCGACCGTGAGAGTGGCCACGGGCACGGGCGTCCTGATAGAGCCGCTTGGAGCGGTCGTCGAGTTGCACGTTGGCACGAGCGAAGTGATAGAGGGCCTCCCTGAGGCGTGCATTGCACGCTTTGCGCATGACGACGCTGGCCCGTTTGCCGCTCTGGTGAGTGACGGGTGCGATCCCGGCATGGGCGCGGAGAGCGTGGTAGTCTCGCCGAGAGAGCGCTTCCGGTGCCTCTGCGAGCATCGTGGCGACGACGACCCTCCCGGCTCCTGGCAGAGAACGGAGGATCGTAACGTCCCGGTGCTCGCACCCTCCCTGGCTTTCAGCGACCGGCTGCTCCATCGTCTGGAGGAGCGCCTCTATCTCGCGGCCGCAGGCTTTCTGCTGAGCGACGAGGGCCTTGATGACGGGCAGTTCGATGGCGATAGCGCTGGCGGCTGCTTCACGGACACCGGGCGCGACAGGCAAGAGGGGCACGCTGAGGACGGCGCGCAGCTCGGCGACGGAGAAGCGCCGGATGCGGTGCTGGCGGAGCAGCTTGGTGAGCGTCGCGACGGTCAGACGACGACCCTGGACGGGCGACGGAGCACGCTCGAGGAGCGCCCAGAGCCAGGGCTCGTTGGCGCCAGGAGCGAGTTCGAGGAGCTCCGGCCAGATTCGCTGGAGGCGTTCGCGCAGCCGGTTGGTGGAGCGCAGGAGGTTTCGGTCCAGGCTCGTCTGCTGGCGTGTGAGCTCGCGCAGGGCAAGGAGACTTGGGTCCTGGGGCTCGACCTGTCGGAAGCAATGTAAGTCGGTCCGGAGGGCATCGGCGAGGACGAAAGCGTCACGCCGGTCATCCTTGGCGCCAGCTACGGTGTGGCGATCCCGGAAGCGGTCGGACTGTTTTGGGTTGGTGGAAAAGACGGTGGCTCCGGCGTCGAGGAGTGCTTCGAGGAACGCACCGCGAGGCGCCTCCATGGCGGCCGCCACGACGACGAGGTCTGGACCGACGTGCTTGCGTAGCCAGGCTAGCCCCTCTGCGATGCCCGTGGCGGAATGGCGAATCTTGCGTTCGTCGAGCTTCTTGCCGGCCCGATTCAGGAGACAGGCGGCGTGCTCCTTGCTGCCCCAATCGATGCCCAGGAGAAAGTCTGGAGGGGCCTGGCGTGAGTCTTGGGCTGAGTCATCCACGATCGTGATCTCCCGCATGAAATCACCCAGCCAGCCACGACGGACATCGACCCCTATACTGGCGCTCGAAGCGCAAACTCCCTACGGGACGTCATCGCGGCCTCCTGCCCGGGGCGCAGTTCCTACCCAGGCGCTCGAAGCGCTGGACTCTCATGGCACTCCCGGGCAAGCAGCCAGGTTGGTGGAAAGCTATAGCACCACAAGCGCTCCCCTCCACCACGACCAACCGTATAGGGGCTCTCCGTGCCCGCATCGAACCACCCCCATCCCC
>JAKALX010000015.1 GCA_021823905.1 Chloroflexota bacterium
AGCATCTTCGGCCTGCGGGACCGCCGGCCGCTTGAAGACGTAGAGCAGTTGCATCGTCTGAACGCCCTGGAGCACGGAGACGAGCTCCCAGCCTTCGGCGCCGAGCGCGTCCAGGGTCTCTTTCTTGGCCGGGCCGTCGTTGAGGATGGACGCGTATTCCCAGATCATTGTTCGATTCCCGTGCGTGGTGTTCGAGCAGTGTCTCCCACCGCCATGGTTGGGGCCAATGGGCGCCCCGTGGACAGCGTCTTGCACGGGCGCTTCCGTCCCTTTGGCGTGCGATGCCGCCGTTCGAACCGCCTCTTGAGGTCAGCGAGGCGCTAGCGCAGGCGGCTCTGCACGCCCTCGAGCACGCGCGTAAATCCCTCGTGGATGGCCGCCGTCTCCGCGTCGGAAAGGTAGCGCGCGAAGTGCTCCTCGACGCCTCGCATGTGCACGGGCGCGGCGTCCTGGAGCCGGTCGTACCCCGCGGTCGTGAGGATCACGTACGTTCCCCGTCGATCGAACGGATCGGGCGCCCGCTCGACAAGACCGGCCCCGCACATCCGGTCAATCAGGCGCGTCAGGCCGCTCTTGGAAAGCAAGACCGCGCCGGCGAGATCGGTCATTCGTAACCTGTGTTCGGCCGACTCTTCCAGCTGCACCAGTACGTCGTACCAGGTCAGCGGAAGGTCCTTCTCTGCCTCGAGTTCTTCCTCGAGAACGCTCGTAACGCGTGCGTGAGCTTCCAGGAACGAACGCCACGCCGCCAGCCGCGACGCATCTGGCTCTGATTTCATAGGAAGATAATAAAGGTTGCTTCACGTAAGGCAACCCTTGCAGCGCGTCGTGCGCTCTTCTACGATTGTTGCACAGACAACCAGTTGGATTACCTCATGCCACTCGCTATCTCCACCATAGACATTCGCCGTGCATCGGATCGCATGCGCACCAAGATCGACTGGCTCGACTCGCGCCACTCGTTCTCCTTCGGTTCGCACTACGACCCCGAAAACACGCACTTTGGCCTGCTCCTCGTGAGCAACGACGACGTCGTCCAGCCCGGAACCGGCTTTTCCACCCATCCGCACCGCGACATGGAGATCGTTACCTGGGTCCTCAAGGGCGAGCTCGAACACAAGGACTCCGAGGGCCACAGCGGGATCATCCACCCGGGTCTGGCCCAGCGGATGAGCGCGGGCACGGGCATCCTCCATTCGGAGATGAACGCGACGAAGGGCGGCGAGGTTCACTTCATCCAGATGTGGGTGGCGCCGGACGAGGAGAAGATCCGTCCCGGCTACATGGAGCTCGACATCAACCGCGAGCTCGACCGCGGCGGCCTTGTTCCCGTCGCTTCCGGGCGGGGACACGATGCGGCGATCGCCATCCGCCAGGAGCACGCCGTGCTCTGGGCCGGCCGGCTCAAGCCCAACGAGTCGCTGAAGCTCCCGGACGCTCCGTTCGTCCACCTCTACGTCGCCGCGGGCCAGGTCATGCTTGAGGGCGCCGGTATGCTCGAATCCGGGGATGCGGCCCGGATCACCGCCACCCCCGGCCTCGTCCTGACAGCCGGCGCGGCCGGCGCCGAGGTTCTCGCCTGGGAGATGGCGGCGGCGCTCCAGCTTGGGAGTTAACCTCTCCCGTCCTGCCGCCGCGAGCTCCGAGCCAGTGGGGCGCTGTCCCCGCTCCTGCTACCCTGTCCCGTATGAGACCGTTTCGCGTTGCCTGCTGCCAGGTTCGCGCTTTCGACATCGAGGACGCCGAGGCGAATCTCCAAAACATCCTCCAGTCGCTGGACGAGGCGGGGCGCGCCGGCGCTGATCTCGTCCTGCTGCCGGAGTCTTCGTACCCCGCCTACTACGTTCGCGACGCCAATCCGTACGACCGGCCTGGCGTCCGGCCCTTCGCCGAGATTCGCAATCTGCTCGCCGCGAAGGCTCGGGAGCATGGCTACTGGCTGGCGGCCGGACTGGCCGTCCCACATGGCAACGGCGCGCTGACCAACAGCGGCGTCGTCTTCAGCCCGCAGGGCGAGCCCACCGGGCGCTACGACAAGAGCTTCCTCTGGCACTTCGACTCCGACTGGTTCGAACGCGGCCGCGACTACCCGGTTTTCGACATGGGCTTCGCCCGGTGTGGGATCCTTGTCTGCGCCGACGGCCGGATGCCGGAGATAGCGCGCTGCCTGGCGTTGAACGGCGCCGAGGTCATCCTCGACATCACTGCCTGGGTCGCCTGGGCACGGACGACGGCCGGGCTCGACAACCCGCAGCGCGAGTACATGATGCCCGTGCGCGCGCTCGAAAACGGTGTCTGGATTGTTGCCGCCGACAAGTGGGGCAGCGAGGCCGGCACGATCGCCTATGCCGGCCGATCCTGCGCGATCGATCCTTCGGGCGCGACCCGCGCTTGCGCTCCGGCCGACCAGGAGACGGTTCTCGTCTACGACATCGAGCCGCAAGCAACGGCGATCGTTCCCCGGCGGCCGGCGCTCTACCACAGGCTCGTCGAGCCTACGGCCTCGCTGCCCGTGACGCGGTTGCTGCACGAGCCGCTCGTCCCTGCTTCCGGCGGCCACCGTCTGGCCATTGTCCCGAGCGGCGTGACGTTCGACAGCGGCGTGCTGCTCGCGCGCTTCGAGGCGCTTCGCCGCCAGGGCGCGGACGTGGTGGTTGCCGGCGGCGCTCATTGGCCCGAAGGGTGGCAGGTCGAGCTGCCGCGGATCGAGCGGGCGGTTCGCGAACTCGGCGGAGCGCTCGTCTTTGGCGTGCGCACGAACGGCTGCAGCGCGACCGAGTACGCGGTCCTCGTCACTCCGGAATTGACGGTCGAGCACCAGGCGGCGCACGGCCGGGGCGTCCAAACCGGCGAAGTGCTCGCGCCGGTCGTCGAAACGCCGGCCGGGAACGTCGGCATCCTCTGCGGCGACGAGGCGCTGGTCCCCGAAGTTGCGCGCGCGCTCATGCTCGAAGGGGCCGACATTCTTGCCTGCCCGCTGTTCTCATCCGACGCGATGACCGAGCCGTTGGTCCGCACCCGCGCCGACGAGAACCGGGTCTACGTCGCTGCGGCCTGGGAGGGCGGAGGGCTCATAGCCGCGCCCACGGGGCAGTTGCTCACCGCCGTCCCGGCGGGGACTGACCTCGCGATGACGGCGCCCGTGACCCGCATGCAGTCGCGCCTCAAGGAGATGGCGCCGGCGACGAACGTTGTGCTCGATCGGATTCCGGAGACCTACGGCGCGCTCGTCGCGCCGCGGCGCTGAGGGGCGTTAGTCCGAGGCGAGCAGGTCGCGAATTCGGTTGGCGATTTCGCCGACATCGCGCAACTCGCCCGCGGCCACGCTCATCACTAGCTCGTAGAGGCTGTCTTCGTTCGCCTTTCGGTCGACGCCGTTCAGTTCCAGGAACAACAGCATCGCACCAAGACCCGCGCGCTTGTTCCCATCGAGGAACGGGTGCGCGACGACGATCGCCTGGAGGAGGGCCGCGGCTTTCTCCGCCAGCGAACCGAAAAGTTCGGCTCCGAAAGCTGTCGCTCGCGGACGCGCGATGGCTGCGTCGAGGTTATCCGGATGGATCAGCGGCGCCTCAGGTTGCCCCTGCGCCGAGAGCAACGCCCGGTGATACGCCACGACCTCTGCGGCTGAAACATAGCGCGGCGGTGTCATTCTCCGAGCCGGCGAAATACCTGGCCGTAGGCTTCGATTTGCCGAGCGATGATGGTGCGAACATCTGCGGAGACGGCGGCGTCTTCTAGGCCTCTTGCGACTGCGGCCGCAGCTGCTCGCTCCGGCGGTACCGCCGTTGTCTGCGCTAGCTCTGCCAGGCGCGCGTACGTCTCGTCGTCCAGTTCAATCGTCAGGCGGACCATGAGACAAGTGTACCAGCGCCGTCGGCGATCCTGGTCTGTCCCGAATGGGATTACCGCCGCCACGCGCGGCGATCACAAGCCCACTGCGGGCGCCGCCAGCCACAAACATTTCATTGACAGGCCGTCGCGACGGCTGGTCTACTGGGATGCACAGGCGACGACGGAGACGAGTAACGTCCGCAAGCCTGCCCAGCGAGCCCCGTCTGGTGAAAGGGGGCGCGGGCAGCGGGCGCGAAGATCCCTCCCGAGCTTCCGGCCGAAAGAGGGCCGAGCACCGAGGACTTAGGACTAAGCACTCAGGACTCAGCACTCGAGTAGACCCGGACGGCGGCCGGCCGTTATCCGCGGCAGGGGCGTGTTTGCGCCTCGTAAGTGCCTGCCTTTGCCGGCGGGAAGCAGGGTGGTACCGCGGGCCATCGCGCTCGTCCCTGGTTGTGGGATGGGCGCGTTCTTGTATCCGCCGATCTCGCAGGTCCCCGTCGTCATCGATACGTTGCAGCCGCCGTTTTTCGGCTGCAACAGGCCATCGCGAGAGGTGCACCCATGTTCAAGCCAGTCGACTCGAAGGTCTCGTTCCCCGAGCTCGAAAAGGGCATCCTCCAGTTCTGGAAGGATCGCGAGATCTTCCGCAAGAGCGTGGAGCGCCCGGCGCAACCCGGCCTCCCCAACGACGGCCTGTTCGTCTTCTACGAAGGCCCGCCGACGGCCAACGCCCGGCCGGGCATTCACCACGTCCTCGCGCGCGTCTTCAAGGACCTCATCCCCCGCTATCGCACGATGCGCGGCTATCGCGTGCCCCGCAAAGCCGGGTGGGACACGCACGGGCTGCCGGTCGAGATCGAGATCGAAAAGGAGCTCGGTCTCAAGTCGAAGCCTGAGATCGAGGAGTACGGCATCGCCGCCTTCAACGCGAGGTGCAAGGCCTCGGTTTCCCGCTACGTCGAGGAGTGGACCGAGCTCTCCGAGCGCATCGCCTACTGGGCCGACTTCGAGCATCCCTACGTGACCTGGCACAACGAGTACATCGAGACCGGCTGGTGGATCTTCAAGCGGCTCTGGGACCACGGGCTCGTCTACCAGGATTACCGCGTCGCGCCTTATTGCGCCCGCTGCGGCACAACCCTGAGCGACCACGAAGTGTCGATGGGCTACGAGGACGAGACGCCGGACCCGAGCATCTTCCCCAAGTTCCGGGTGGAGGGAACTGCGCTCGAACTGGCGACCGGGCATTCGCTGCCTGCCGGTGAATCGGCGTTTCTCGTTGCGTGGACGACGACGCCGTGGACGTTGCCTGGCAACGTGGCCCTCGCCGTGAAGGAAGACGCTGAATACGGGCTCTATTCGCTCGGAGGCGAAGTGCTCGTCGTCGCTGCCGCGCTCGCCGAGAAGGTTCTGGGGCCCGACGCGAAGGCGATGCATCTCGTGGCTGGCAGCGCGCTCGTTGGCCTCCAGTACGAGCCGCTCTACCGGCCCGAGCTCCTCGGTTCCGACGTCATGCACTTCGACGAGGAGGGCCGTCTTCGCCGAATCGCCGGCGACGCCGAGGCGCAGACGAACGGCCTCCGCCGGGTGATCGCCGCTGACTACGTCTCGCTCGACGACGGCACCGGCATCGTCCACATCGCTCCCGCGTTCGGCGGCGAGGACTTCGAGGAGGGCAAGCAGTTCCGTCTGCTCTTCGCTCAGCCGCTCGACCTTCGCGGGATCATGGCCGACGGCCTGCCCGGCGCCGGCAAGTTCGCCAAGGACGCCGACAAGGACGTCATCAACGACCTCGTCGGGCGCGGGCTGATGCTCAAGCACGGGACGATCAAGCACACGTACCCGTTCTGCTGGCGTTGCAGCACGCCGCTCCTCTATTACGCGAAGCCGAGCTGGTACATCCGCACGACGAAGCAGAAGGACGCCCTCGTCGCGAACAACCAGCGGATCAACTGGTACCCCGACCACATCAAGAACGGCCGTTTCGGCAACTGGCTCGAGAACAACATCGACTGGGCGGTCAGCCGCGAGCGCTACTGGGGCACGCCGCTGCCCTTCTGGAAGTGCGAGCCGTGCGGCCAGGCCACCTGCGTCGGCTCTCGCAAGGAGCTGATCGAGCGCGCCGAAGACCGCGCGAAGGCCGAGGCGATGACCGACCTCCACCGGCCGTTCATCGACGAGATCACCGTCGCCTGCGAGTGCGGCGGGACGATGCGCCGCGTCCCCGAGGTCGCGGACGCCTGGTACGACAGCGGCGCGATGCCCTACGCCCAGTGGCACTACCCGTTCGAGAACGAGGATGAGTTCCTCAAATACTTCCCCGCCGACTACATCTGCGAGGCGATCGACCAGACGCGCGGCTGGTTCTACACGCTCCACGCCGAGGCCACGATGCTGAAGGCGGCCGAAGCCGTGCCCGACGGCATCTCCTTCAAGAACGTCATCTGTCTCGGCCACATCCAGGACGAGAAGGGCAACAAGATGTCCAAGAGCCGCGGCAATACCGTCGAGCCGTGGGCCGTCCTCGATGCCCATGGCGCCGACGCCACGCGCTGGTACATGTACACGGCCAGCCCGGCGGGGTCCTCGCGCCGTTTCTCGCTCGGCCTCGTCGAAGAAGGGCTGCGCCGCTTCCTCCTGACGCTCTGGAACACGTACTCGTTCTTCGTCAGCTACGCGAACATCGACGGCGTCGATCCCCGGACGGCGCCCGGAGGCCAGGCGCCCGAGCTGGATCGCTGGCTGCTCAGCGAGCTCAACACCCTCGTCGCAAAAGTGACCGACGAGCTCGAGAACTACGACCCGACCGACGGCGCGCGGGCGATCGAAGCGTTCGTCGACGACATGTCGAACTGGTACGTCCGCCGCTCGCGGCGCCGCTTCTGGCGCGGGGTCTCCGAATCGGACGCCGACAAGCAGTGGGCCTACCACACGCTCTGGACGGCGCTGACCACGGTCTCGAAGCTGCTCGCGCCCTTCACCCCGTTCGTCGCCGAAGAGATCTACCGCAACCTCGTGGTCTCGCTCGATCCGGACGCTCCGGAGAGCGTGCACCTCGCGCAGTGGCCCGTCACGGACACGGCCAGGATTGACCGCCGGCTGAACGACGAGACCCAGCTCGTCAAGCGCGTCTGCTCGCTCGGCCGGGCCGCTCGCGCGAGGGTCAAGGTGAAGGTTCGCCAGCCCGTCTCCGAGGTAGCGGTCAAGCTACGGACCTCGGAGGACGCCGCCGCGATCCGCAAGAACGAGCTGCTCGTCCTCGAAGAGCTCAATGCCCACGCGCTCCGTGTGCTCGAGGACGAGACCGAGGTGGTCCACTTCCAGGTGAAGCCGAACCTGCCCGTGCTCGGCCGGAAGTACGGGGCGGGCGTCGCTGTCATCCGCCAGGGAATCGCCGCGATGCCTCCGGCGGCCGTAGCTGAGATCGTGCGCCGGGGCCAGACGCTCTCGGTTGAAGGCCATGAGCTGGAGCCCGAGGACATCCTGCTCGAGTCGCAAGACCGCGATGGGTACTCGGCCGCCAGCGACGCCGGCTACGTAGTGGCGATCACCACGACGATCACCCCGGAGCTCGCTGACGAGGGCCTCGCCCGCGAGATCGTCCGCCGCATCCAGGACATGCGCCGCGAGGCCGGTTTCGACCTCTCGGACCGCATCACCACCTGGTACGTCGGCGAAGCGGACGTCGCGCGAGTGATGCAGTCACATGGTGGCTACATTGCTGGCGAGACACTCAGCACGGAGCTGATCGAGGGTGAGCCGCCCTCGGGCGCCCTCCGCCTCGAACAGGATCTCGAAGGCGCGAAGGTGGTCATAGGCGTAAGGCGCAAGGCGTAAGGCGCAAGGCGTAAGGCGCAAGTTGACGATCAGGGACGAGTGCGCGCGGTGCGGCTGGCGCGGACTGCCGAACGGAGGCCGGCGATGATTCGCGACACCTCTTCGGCTTGCGCCTGAAGCATCGCGAAGGCGTCTTGGCCGATGTAGCCACCGTCGACTGCGGCATAGAGGTGGGACCGCACTTCCGCGCACGAACCCTTGGCGATCGAGAGGAAGTGCTCGAATTCTCCTGTACCTGACCGGTCGAAGCCTTCCGCGATGTTGGCCATGATCGACACGGACGCACGAGCGATCTGATCACGCAGTCCGTAGTTCTGTCGAAGCTTGGCCGAGGCGATCGCCTCTTCAAGCGCACGGTTCAATGCGCGAGCCTTCTGCCAGGCAATGAGTTCTTCGAACCGTTCTACTCGCGCCACAAGTCGCTCCGCATCCGCATCTTACTTGCGCCTTGCGCCTTACGACTACCGCCTCCCGCCCCCGAGCCCGCCCATCGGCTCCAACTTCGTCATGTCGATGTCCAGGAGGACGGGGCCGTCGGCGGCGATGGCGCGGGCGAAGGCGTCGCGGAACTCCGATGCCGAGCGCACGGTCTCGCCGTGCATGCCCATGCCGCGCGCGACCATGGCGAAATTGGGCGTCGCCAGCTCGACCCCGAACTGGCGCCCTTCGAAGGTGGTGGCCTCGATCGAGCGGAGGACGCCGTAGCCGCAGTCGTTGAACAGGCAGACGATGACCGGCACGTTGTGCTGCACGGCCGTCGCCAGCTCGCCGATGTTGAGCATGAACCCACCGTCGCCCTGGATGAGCGCCGTCTTCTTGCCGCTCCCAATCGCGGCGCCGATCGCCAGCGGCAGGCCCGGCCCGATTGCCGCCGAGGTCGAATGGATGGAGGTCCGTGGTTCCAGGATGGGAATGGCGCGGTTGCCCCACAGATAGGCGGGCACGGTGGCGTCGCGAACGATGATCCCGTCGCGTGGGAGCAGCTCGCGCATCGTGTCCATGATCGCCGCGTAGTCCGGCCCGATTTGCGCGCGAATGCTCTCGCGCACGCCGTCGCGAATGCGCTGGGCGTTCGCAACGAACTCGGCTTCGCTGTCGTTCCGCGCGGCTACACCCTGGAGCAGCGAAGCGAGGCCGAGCCCGGCGTCGCCGACGACCGCCACCTCGGCGGGGTAGTTCCGTCCGATGACCCCGGGGTCCGCGTCCAGGTGGATGAGCTTCCCCGGCAGCTTCACGCTCCAGTTGCGCGTCGCGCCGCCCTGGAACCGGGTTCCGACCGCGAGGACCACGTCGGCGGCTTCGAGCACGGGTGTGAACTGCGGCTGTTGCGGAAGCGGTCCCATCGCCAGCGGGTGGTCCTCAGGGATGGCGCCCCGGCCGGAGATCGAGGTGAAGACCGGCGCGTTCAGCGCTTCCGCAAGCCGCGTGAGGGTGTCGCCAGCGTTCGCGGTGAGGACGCCGCCGCCCGCCCAGATGACCGGACGCTTCGCCTCGCGCAGCAGCGCCGCCGCGCGCTCCAGGGCATCGCGGTTTGGACGCATGCGCGGCCAGCCTTCGACCGCCGGGATGTCGAAGTCGCCCTTCGCATACTGGAAGTCGATCGGGATCTCCACGGCGCCGGGCTGCGGACGGCCGGTCATCACGCTCCCCGCGACCTGGAAGATGGCGCCGGCGATCTCCTCTGGCCGGCGAACGCTCTCGGTGCGCCCGGCGACGGTGCGAAGCATCGCGAGCTGCTGCTCGGCTTCGTGGAGGAAACCCTTGCCCTTGCCGTAGTACACCGAGTCGATCTGGCCGGTGATCATCAGCACCGGGCTCGAAGCGAACGCCGCCTCGAAGAGGCCGGTCATGCTGTTGGTGACGCCCGGGCCCGTGCTCGTGATCGCAACGCCGAGTTTCCCTGTGGCCCTCGCGTAGCCATCGGCGGCGTGAAGCGCGCCCTGCTCGTGCCGGACGCTGATCGGGGTGATCCCGCCGCCACGCCCGATCGCGTCGTAGATCGGGATGTTGTGCACGCTCACGATGCCAAACACATGCTCGACGCCCAGCGCCCGCAGCGTCTCGTAGACGGCCTCGCCGCCGGTCAGCTCTCGCATCGCGGTCCCTCCGTTCGAATTCGACGTGCGAGCATCGTAGCGGCCGTCTGAGAGATTGACGATTGCCGATTGTCGATTGGGGGCTCGCGCTCGGGCATACTCAGCGGCGTGGACAGCGCGTTCGAGGGCATCCGGCTTGTCGACGCCACCTCCGGGATCGCCGGGGCGATGGCAACGATGTTCCTTGCCGACTTCGGCGCCGAGGTTATTCGCGTCGAACCAGCGGGTGGCGGACCGCTCGCGAGCCTTCCCGGCGCGCTCTGCTGGAATCGCAACAAGCTGCGTGTCGAGGCCGATCTGACCACGGACGCTGGCCGTGCGGCCGTGCGACAACTGCTCGCCACGGCGGACGCCGCCGTCTTCGACCTCAACCCCCACGACCTCCAGGAGTCCGGCTTCACCCCCGGCGCCGTTCGCGCCGCCAATCCAGGGATTCCTCACGTCTGGTTGCCGCCCTACGGACTGGCCGAGCCGTGGGCGAACCTGCCGGCGGACGACGGGCTCCTTTCGGCGCTGACGGGCATCGCCCAACTCCAGGCCACTTCGCCCGGCTGCCCGGTCCGGCTCGTCACGCCCCAGGCGACGTATGCACAGGGGATGCTCGGCGCGTTCGCGATCGCCGCAGGCGTTCTCGAACGTTCCCGGACGGGAACCGTTCGCGCGGTCACGGTCACCGGCCTGCACGCTGTCTCGGCGATCGAGGGCGGCGGCCTCGTGAAGTCCGCCGGATCGTCGCAGATCTTCGCGCGCGGCACGGCCCCGAACTATCGCCTCTACGAGTGCCGCGACGGCGGATGGCTCTTTTTCGGGGCCCTCACGCCCGTGTTCTTCGCGACCGCGCTGGAGGTCATGGATCTCGCCGGCCTCATGGCTGACGCCGCCGTCGGCGGCGAGTTCGCGAACGTCCTCCGGGAGCCGGGGTCGGCCCGGGCGATAAGCCGCCTCGCGGCCCGCTTCCGCGAGCGTTCGTGTCTCGAATGGGAACGGCTCCTTCACGACGCGGGTGTCCCCGTGGCACGGGTCGAGTCGCGCGAGGAGTGGTTCCACGGCGAGACGGTCGCGGCGCACGGCATGCGGCTCGTCCTGCCCCACGCCGAACTCGGCGACGTTGAGATGCCGGGCATCCCCCTCGAGCTCAGCGAGACCCCCGGCGAGGTCCGGCGCCTCCTGAGGACCGCGCCGGCCGGCGTGTTGGACCGCCATCCGGCGGCGCTCGATTCCCATCCGGGGCCATCCGAGGCAGGGCCGCTGGCGGGAATTCGCGTGCTCGACCTCGGTGGCTTCGTCGCGGGGCCGTTTGCGGCGACGCTGCTGGCGGCGTTCGGAGCGGACGTCATCAAGGTCGAGCCGCCGGAGGGCGATCCCTTCCGCACCTACGGATTGACCTTCGTCGCCCACAACCGGGGGAAGCGCAGCGCGGTGATCGACCTCAAGCAGCCGTCCGGTCTTGCCGCGTTCGAAGGCCTGGCGCGGTCAGCCGATGTCCTGGTCGACAACTTCCGGCCCGGCGTCCGCGAACGGCTGGGGATCGGCGACGCTCGTCTGCGCGAGCTCAACCCACGGCTGGTGGTCTGCTCGGTCACGGGCTACGGCGCAAAAGGCCCATTTGGGAACGACCCCGGTTTCGATCCGCTGGTTCAGGCGCAGGGCGGCCTGATGCGCGCACAGGGAGGCGACGGCCCGCCCGTTTTCCACCAGATCGCCGTCAACGACACGGCTGCCGCAATCTCGATTGCGTTCGGGGCGGTCGCCGCACTGGTCGCCCGCGAGCGGACCGGCAGAGGACAGTCCGTGCGAACGAACCTGGCGGCCCAGGCGGTGATGTGCCAGTCGGGCGAGCTCACCTCATATCGTGGGCGGCCTGAGCCGCTGACCGGCGGAGCGGATTTTGCCGGCCCGCGCGCCCTCGATCGGCTCTATCGCTGCTCGGACGGGTGGCTCGCGGTCTCATGTGGGAACGTTGGAGAGGCGGCCGCGCTGGCGTCTGTCCTGTTTGGGAATGGCGGATTCGAAGCGTCGGGCGCGCTCCGCGAATCTGGCGAAAGCGCCCTCGCCGGGCGGATCGAAGCCGCCATGGCGCGTCGTTCCCGAATGGGAACGGTGTCGGAGCTGCTGGCGGCGGGCGTGCCCTGCGCGCCGGCGCTGACCCTCGACGAGGTGGTCGTGGAACCGTCGCTGGCCGCGGACGGCTTCCTCGACGCGTTCGACTACGCGGAGATCGGCCGGATTACGGGTGTCGCCCGCTTTGCCGACTGGGAGGGCGTGCCGCGCGGTCCCCGGGCGACCGCGCCTACGCTCGGCGAGCACACGGCCGAGGTTCTGTCCGAAGTGAGGACTGGCGGGTAACCAGCCAAGCGGCGCCGGCGACTGAGAACTCGTCACTCGATGGTGGTCACTCGTACCATGTGGCCATGCGCTACCGCCGCGTGGTTGCCAAGTTCGGAACGAGCCTGCTGACAGCCGGCTCGAAGCGGCTCGATCTCGAGTCGATGTCTCGCCTGGTTGGGCAGGTGGTTCGGCTTCGCGCGCTCGGCGCCGAGGTGGTTGTCGTGTCGAGCGGCGCCCAGGCGGCGGGCCGTCACCGGCTCGGGAACCGGATCCCGGCCGGCGCGTCGCCGAGCCGGCAGGCGATCGCCAGCGTCGGCCAGAGCCACCTGATGCAGAGCTGGGACGAGCTGTTCGACTGGCACGACACCGTTGTGGCGCAAGTCCTCCTCACCCGCCGCGATCTGAGCGACCGGCTCGGCTACCTCAACGCGCGAAACACGCTGCGCGACCTGATCGAGGCGGGCGCTGTCCCGATCGTCAACGAGAACGACGCGGTGGCGCTGGACGAGGTGCTGGCCACACGCATCGGCGAGAACGACTCGTTGGGGGCCTATGTCGCCAACCTGGTGGACGCGGACCTGCTCGTCATGCTCACCGACGTCGACGGTCTCTACGACAGCGACCCGGCGCGGAATCCGGCGGCGAAGCTGTTGCGCCGCGTCGATCGGATCGACGCGGAAGTCGAAGCGATCGCCGGCGGCGCGCGCGGGGCGGGGACCGGCGGCATGACGACGAAACTCACGGCCGCGCGCATCGCGGTCCAGGCAGGCGTTGACGTGGTGATCGCGAACGGGCGGGAGCCCGGCATCCTCGTGGCGATCGCCGAAGGCGAATCGAAGGGGACGTACTTTCCGGCGGCGGGCGACCGGATCGAAAGCCGCAAGCGCTGGATCCTTGGCAACATCAGCCGTGCGGGGCACATCGTGGTCGATCAGGGCGCGGCGGCGGCGCTGCGCGAGCGTGGCCGCAGCCTGCTCCCGGCTGGCGTGGCCGGGGTCGCGGGGACGTTCGACCGAGGCGAAACCGTCGAGATTCATGATCCCGCGGGCCGGCGCGTGGCCGCGGGCACGACGAACTATGGGAGCGATGAGCTCGCGCGCATCCGCGGCCTGCATTCGGAGCGGATTACGGAGACGCTCGGCTACTCGTACGGAGACGAGGCGGTCCATCGCGACAACCTGGTGCTGTTGTAGGGCGCTGTCGCTGCTGGCGCTCGTTCGTCTGTCGCCCGCAGAACCGGGATGCCGCCGCAGGGCATCCCGGTTCTGAAATGAAGACGGGGCCGGCCGGACGCTTAGCTTCGGCGGGAAGCCAACACGCTGACGCCCGCGGCGGTGATCAGCAGGCCGGCCAGGCCGAGGACGAGCGTCCACTGCGTGGAGTTCGCGTCAGTCAGACCTGAGCCGGTGTTCGGCGGCAGGGGCGCGAGCGACGGGTTCGGGGCGGCGATGACCGCGCAGCCAACTGAGCCGACCACGAGCGACGTGCCGTCCCTGTCGAAGACGCTGGTCGTACCGGTCGAGGCAAGCGAGACGCCCGCGACGGGGGCGGTGTAGACAACGGTGCCGTTCGAGGCGACCGTGAGGCTCGCCATCGAGCCGGTGTTGACGGCCTTGCCTGCGGTTGCGAAGGAGGGACCCGCGCAGATGCCGGCGGCGTTCAGGCTGACGGCGTAGGTGCCGGCGGCGAGACCGCTGCCTTCAACGAGCACGCTCACGCTGCCGGCGGCCGTCTGCGACGCCTGGACAACGCCCACGGTCTTGCCGCTTGCGTCGACGAGGTCGGCGGTCAGGGTGATCGCGGCATCGCTCGCGGGCGCCGGAGCGATGACGGTCGGGGCGGGCGTTGTTGGGGTGGCAGTCGCTGTAGCAGTGGCAGTAGCCGTGGCAGTGGCAGTGGCAGTGGCGGTGGCGGTGGCAGTAGCGGGGGCGGTGGCAGTTGCCGTGGAGGTCGCCGTCGGTGTCGTGTCGGCGAAGGCGGGGGCAGCCGAAAGGAGGGTCGCGCCGGCCGCAAGAGCGGGCAGGGCGAAGAGGATGGGGGCACGCCAGTTCATTCGTATTCCTTTTCCGGACTGGATTCCGCCGGTAAGCAAGCCGCTCAGGCCCGCCCGGCGCTACAGCCGTGTAGTGTCACACGGTTCACCAGAATTGCAAGTGGCAGCAATCGGTACGCCGGTATGGCGTTGCTCTGGGAAAACGGGTGGACCACCTATTTCCGTGGGATCCCCGCCGGAAGCGCATGTTTCCATCTACCACCGCCCCCTGCTACGATGGCGGTCCGGCGGGGTGTAGCTCAGCCTGGCAGAGCGCTACGTTCGGGACGTAGAGGCCACAGGTTCAAATCCTGTCACCCCGACCAATGCCTGCTTTCCCGGCTCAAGGCCTCCGAACAGGGTAGAGGCAGCCCGCGGATCGACGACTGTGGTGGCCATTTCTCGGTGTGATGTCCTACATCGGGTAGGTTTTTGGGGCGAAAGATCGGCCAAACTGGCTCCATGGCGACGCGGTCCCCTCACTACAACACGCGTTACAAGCATGACCTGACGCCACGGCAACGGCAGGTACTCGACCTCGTCGCCCGGGGCTGCACGAATTCGGAGATTGCCAGGAGGCTCGAGCTCTCGCTCGACGGCGCGAAATGGCACGTGAGCGAGATCCTCTCGAAGCTCGGGGTGCAAACGCGGGAGGAGGCGGCCGACTATTGGCGAGCCCACAACCGGCCGTGGGCTCGAGTCTCCCGTGGCGTCGCCCTTCTCGGCCCGTTCGGTGCGCTGAAGACCGCCCTTGGTGCTGCGGCCGGTGTGGCTCTGGCAGTGGTCTCGATTACCGCCTACTTTGGCCTAGACCAAAGCGGCTCCGAGCCTCCGGTTGCCTCACCACCCGCAGAAACCGGTGTTCCAACCCTCCCTCCGCAGCCCACGCGACCAGCAACCCTGGATGGCATAACGGCCGGTAGCACGACCATCCCTCCTGAAGTCCTTGCCACCGCCGACCAACTTGCCCGGCTGGTCCACGCAAATAACATTGCCGGGCTCCTGGCGCTGTCTATGCCGCAGACGTTCTCGTGTCCCGCCGGGCCTCCCCGCGACGGCGCGCCGTATCCCCTTTGTGAAGGCGCTGCTGCGAACGAGCAGAGGCTGGGGTTCCGAATCGCACTGCACGGAGGCGAGGGTGAGACGGTTGGGTCCACCGGATTCGAGGCCTATTTGCGGCGATCGGTCTCCCCGGCGGCGAAGCTGGTCAGCATCGGCTGTGGCGACGGCAAGTACTGTGATGCGGGGTTCGTCGTGGCGTTTTCGCCCGCATTGCAGACGTCGGTCTTCTACTTCGAGCTCAGCAACCCCCACGGGGGCGGGGAGCCGAAGATCCACGGCTTGGGCCTGAGCGGAGACAACGCTGACGATATCGTGCACGGCGGAGCTACGATGAGCTGGCTCGGCAGCACCGTCTTCTATCCCGTGAAGTAGAAAGACGCTCGCTGGCCACCGGCTCTCCTAGCACATGGTATTAGACGGCGACTTCGCCGCGCTCCCCCGTTCGCACCCGGACCGCTTCGTCGACCGGGAGAACGAAGATCTTCCCGTCGCCGATGTTCCCCGTCCTGGCAGCTTGCACGATCGCGTCGATCACCCGTTCGACCGCCCGATCGGAGACGACGACCTCGACCTTGATCTTCGGGAGCAGATCGACGGTCACGGTTTCGCCGCCGCGGCCCTGGTGGACCACGCCGCGTTGCGCGCCGCGCCCGGTCACCTGCGTGAAGTTCATCCCGTGAAACCCCAGGTCGTCGAGGGCGTCTTTCACCTCGTTCAGCTTTTCGGGCCGGATGATCGCCTCGATCTTCTTCATCGTCTGCTCCTGAGAAGGGTCATTGGATCACGCCGGGAGACGTGCTGCGACGAGTGGAGAGCGCGGCGGCGTAGCTTGCCGGCGGCGCGGGCAGTACCGGTCCGGGCGAGAGCGCCACGCCCGACTCGTCGGACGTGTAGGCCCGCTCGCCGTGCTGCGTGACGTCGAGCCCGAGTTCCTCGTCGTCTTCGCTGACGCGGATCCCGACCAGCAGGTCGAGCACCTTGAGGATCCCGAAGGTGAGGACGAACGAGTATGCGGCGACGGCCACGATCCCGACCGACTGGTCCCACATCTGCTGGGCGTGGCCGTGGAAGAGGCCGTTGGCGTAGGGCAGGCCGCTGACGGCGGCGGTCGCGAACAGGCCGGTCGCCAGGGCGCCCCAGATCCCGCCCATGCCGTGGACGCCGACGACGTCGAGCGAGTCGTCGAGGCCGATGCGCGCCCGTAGCTGCACGGCGAAGTAGCAGATCAGTCCGGCGCCGGCGCCGATGGCGATCGACTCCATGGGCTGGACGAATCCGGAGGCCGGTGTGATGGCGACGAGCCCGGCAACGGCGCCGGAGGCCGCGCCGACGACGCTCGGCTTGCCGCTGTGCTGCCAGGCGACCAGCGTCCAGACGAGGGCGGCCGTGAGCGCGGCGACGTTCGTGTTGACGAACGCTGAGACGGCCTGGCCGGTCGCTCCACCGGCGCTGCCGGCGTTGAACCCGAACCAGCCGAACCAGAGGATCGCGGCCCCGAGCACCACCATCGTGATGTCGTGCGGCTCCATGGCGGTGATCCCATAGCCCTTGCGCTTGCCGAAGACGAGCACGGCAGCGAGTGCCGCCACGCCAGCGTTGACGTGGATCGCCAGCCCGCCCGCGAAGTCGAGCGAGTTCAAGCCGACGTCGGGCGTGTTTGGGTTGGTGCTGTACGGGCTAAGCCAGCCGTCGTAGGCGAACACCCAGTGCGCCACCGGCACGTAGACGAGGAGCGACCACAGCGCCGTGAAGACGAGGAACGGCCCGAACTTCGCGCGCTCGGCGAAAGCGCCGGTGATCAGCGCCGGGGTGATGATGGCGAACATCATCTGGAAGACCATGAAGAGGAGGTGCGGGATCCCGATGCCGTAGAAGGCGCCGTTCGGCCCGCCGGGCGCCTGGCCGACGCCCCTCAGCCCAATCCAGTCGAAGTTCCCGATCAGCCCGTGCCAGTCGGGCCCGAAGGCAAGGGAATAGCCCACGGTTATCCAGAGGATCCCGACGACGCCTGTCGTGATAAACGACTGCATGATCGTCGCCAACACGTTCTTGTTGCGGGTAAGGCCGCCGTAGAAGAAGCCGAGGCCCGGCGTCATGAAGAGCACCAGGGCCGAAGCCATGAGCATCCAGGCCGTGTTGCCCGCGTCGATGGAGTTCTGCATGGGGTCTCCCTCGTGCACACCGCGGCGGAGGCCGGCGGCTTGGTCATCCACGACGGTAGAGGGAGGTGGTTTCGAGCCCGTTTCGCCGCTGTTTCGTCGAGATGTACGAGTTATTACGACCGTGTTTCGGGACGGGTTCGGCCTGCCCGTATCAGGCGAAGATTTCGGGCAGGGGGAGGGCGAACCCGGCTTCGCCGAAGGCGGCGTCGGCGCTGGAGAGGATGTCAGCGCCGGAGTAGGTGTGCGAGTCGCCGCCGGGCCGGTGGACCGTCACCGTGCGGTTCCGCGGCCGCACGATCCAGACGCGCTCGGCGCCCGCCGCGAGGTATTCGTCCGTCTTCTCGGCGATCTCGTCCGCGCTGTCGTCCGGCGAGAGCACTTCGATCGCAAGGTCGGGATGGCCGGCGAAGTAACGGAGCCGTTCCGCGCGGGCCGCGGGCATCCTCCCAGCGACGACGAAGGACAGGTCGGGCGCTCGCACCACATCCGGATTGCGGCGGAGACGGAAGCCGGTTTCGATCAGGACCGATCCGAGCTTCCGCTTTCGAACAAAGAGGCCAAGGGCGATGTGCAAGTTCCCGACAACGCTACCGTGTTCCACTCCCACGGGACTCATAGCTACCACCCTCCCGCGGACGAGCTCCATCTTCCCGCCCTCGGGAGCGTCGCCCAGGGCGTAGAACTCGTCCGCGGTCATCAATCGCTCTGCGGTCGACATGGCAGGATCATACCACTGGCGCCGGGCGCCGGACGGCTACTGGAAGAGCGCGCCGACCGACTGGCCCGAGTGGATCCGCCCGATGGCGTCGCCGAACTGGGGCGCCACCGGGATGACCGTCATGTTCGGCAGGCGTTTCGAGTCGTCGATCGGCACCGTGTCCGTTACGACGATCTCGCGCAAATCCAGCGACTTCAGCCGCTCGACCGCCGGGCCACTCAGGATCGGGTGGTAGCAGCCGACGATCAGCTCGCGTGCGCCGTGCTGACGGAGGGCGCTCGCCGCCGAGACGATCGTGCCGGCCGTGCTGATCTCGTCGTCGAGGATGAGGCAGTCGCGGCCCTCGACCTCGCCGATAACGTGCATCGCCTCGGCGCTCTCGCTGTTCCCAATTCGCCGCTTGTCGATGATCGCCAGCGGCAGGTTGAGGCGGACCGCCATGTCGCGCGCGCGCTTCTCGCCGCCGACGTCGGTGGCGACGACGGTGTAGTTGTCGAGTTGCTTCGTTTTGAAATAGGCGCTGACCGGATAGAGCCCATTGAGCTCGTCGAGGGGGATGTTGAAGAAGCCCTGGATCTGGCCGGCGTGCAGGTTCATCGTGAGGATCCGATCAGCGCCGGCGGTTTCGAGCATGTTGGCGAGCAGGCGGGCAGTGATAGGGACACGGGGCTGGTCCTTCTTGTCGCTGCGGCCGTACGCGTAGTAGGGAATGACGGCGGTGATGCGCCCGGCCGACGCGCGCTTCGCCGCGTCGATCATGATCAGCAGCTCCATCACCGAGGTGTTTACCGGGGTGCAGAACGGCTGCACCAGGTAGACGTCCCGCATGCGGACGTTCTCCTGGTACTGCACGAAGATGTTCTCGTTCGAGAACTCGAAGACGTCGACGTTGCCCAGGGCGCGGCCGAGCCGGGCGCAGATCGCGTTGGCGAGCTCGGGGTGTGCGCGGCCGGAGAAGATCGCGAGGTCGCTGTACAAGTCGTCCCCTCCCCGGCGCCAGGCTGCTGCGGCGCGCCCGGCCCGAATGTAGCATGGCGTTCCCGCATGTTGTAGCGAGGCTCCGAGCACAGGCCGGGAGGCCGTTGCCCCAGTCTCCGCGGAAGCCGTGAGCGGCAGTAACACCCCCCGTTGGGCGAACCAGTTTGCTCTGGTCAGGGCGCGACCTTAGATC
>JAKALX010000368.1 GCA_021823905.1 Chloroflexota bacterium
GGAGTTCCAGGAGGCCGTTGTCGACGTGCTCGCCGGGAAGACCTCGCGGCTCGCCCGAGAGCTGGGCGTCGCGGAGGTGCTCGTTGCCGGCGGCGTGGCGGCGAACACGCGGCTCCGCGAGGAGCTCCACCGCCGCTGTCCCGTGCCGGTCCGCATCCCGGCGGCGAAGTTCTGCACGGACAACGCGGCGATGATTGGCGCGGTCGCGGGACATCGGTTCGCCCTCGGTGAGCGCAGCCCGATCGACGAGGACATCTTCACGACGAACCGGTGGGCCAGCGTCTCCGAGCGCAGCCTGGCCGGCTGAACGTTCGACTCGCCGCTCGCCGCTCGGTACGCTACCGGGCATGTCGACGTTCAGAGTCCTCCTCACCCCTGGCGACGGGATCGGTCCCGAAGTCCTCGCCGAAGCCACGAAGGTACTCGCCCGGATCGAACGGCGATTCCGGCACGAGTTTGTCTACGAGGAGGAGACGATCGGCGGCGCCGCGCTCGACAGGTACGGCGTCGCCCTTCGCCCGGAGACGGTGGCGAAGGCGAAGGCCTCCCAGGCGGTCCTCTTCGGCGCGGTCGGAGGCCCGAAGTGGGACGATCCGCGCGCCGCGCGCCGGCCCGAGGACGCCATCCTCGGGATGCGTAAGCAGCTCGGCCTCTTCGCGAACCTGCGGCCCGTGCGCATCTATCCGGAGATGATCGCCCAGAGCACGCTCAAGCCCGAGGTCCTGGAAGGCGTCGACATGGTCGTGATCCGCGAGCTCACCGGCGGCCTCTACTTCGGCCAGCCGAAGAAGCGCTGGGAGAGCGCCCGCGGCCGCCAGTCCGTGGACACGCTTCGCTACAGCGAGAAGGAAGTTGCCCGCGTGATGCACGTCGGCTTCCAGCTCGCGCGACAGCGCCGCAAGAAGCTGACGAGCGTCGACAAGGCGAATGTCTTGCGCACTGGCCAGATGTGGCGCGAGATCGCGGTCGAGGTCGGCAAGCAATACCCGGACGTCGAGCTCGAGCACATCCTTGTCGACGCCTGCGCGATGTACCTGATTCGCCGGCCGGCGAGTTTCGACGTGATCGTCACGGAGAACATGTTCGGCGACATCCTGACGGACGAGGCGGCGATGCTCGCCGGCTCGATGGGGATGATGCCGTCGGCGAGCCTGGGACGCAGGACCAAGAACGGGCTCGGCATCGGTCTGTATGAGCCGATCCACGGCAGCGCGCCGGACATTGCCGGCCAGGGGAAGGCGAACCCGCTCGCGATGATCCTTTCGACGGCGATGATGCTGCGGCTGTCGCTGGGCCTCGAAGCCGAGGCGGCGGCGATCGAGTCGGCAGTTGACGGGGTCATCGGCGAGGGCTACCGCACGCCGGACATAGCCGCCGCCGGCGACAACGTCGTGAACACGACGAAAATGGGCGACCTGGTGGCCGAACGAGTCTGATGACGCAGGTACGGGACGTGCTCCGAATGCTGCATGACGACGGATGGGAAGTCGCTAGAATAAGAGGAAGCCACCGGCAGTTGAAACACCGGGTGAAGAGAGGCAAGGTCACGGTCGCAGGCCATCCTTCTGACGAAGTCCCAACGGGTACGCTCAAGCAGATTCTTCGCCAAGCGGAGTTGGAGTAAGAGTGGCGGAATACACGGTGATCCTGGAGAAGGGCGAGAAAGGCTGGGGCGCATATGTGCCCGATCTGCCTGGGTGCATCGCCACGGGACGGACGCGCGCACTCGCCGAGCGGCGAATCCGCGAAGCGATTCCGCTGCACATCGCATTCCTGCGCGAGTACGGCGATGCTGTCCCGGAGCCCTCCAGCGAGTCCGTGCGCGTCAACGTAGCCTGAGCGCCACCTGCGGATGATCGAATATGCCGTGATTCTTGAACGCGGGGCCCGAAACTGGTCGGCCTATGTTCCCGACCTGCCGGGCTGCGTCGCGGCGGCGAAGACGCGCGAGGAGACGGAGCAGCTCATCCGGGAAGCCATCGCGCTGCACGTTCAGTTGCTGCGCGAACACGGCGAGCCCGTGCCCGAGCCAACGAGTTTCGCCACGTCAGCCGCCATCCCGGCCTGACCATCGTGGTTCACTGGTCCGCGCCCAACGTCTACCGTCTCGCGCCTTCTTCGTGCTAGAATCCGCAACTGTATACAATCTGCGGCGCAGGGGACCGCGCGAGGGGAACAATGGCTGACATCGCCCACGGGCTCGAAGGTATCAACGTCACCGCGACCAAGCTCTGCCGAATCGACGGACTCAAAGGCGAGCTCGTCTACTCCGGCTACGACATCTTCGACCTGGCCGAGCACTCGACGTTCGAAGAGGTCGCTTTCCTCCTCTGGAACCAGCGGCTGCCCGCTCGTTCGGAGCTCGAAGCGCTCGACAAAACGCTGAAGTCGGAGCGCGAGCTTGGCGACGTGGTCAACCAGATCCTGACCGAGCTCTACCCGGTCGTCCGCCCGATGCGAACGCTCGAGGTCGCGGTCGAGATCCTCGGCGCCCAGGACCGCAATTCGAGCGACCTGACCAATCCCGGCCTCCGCCAGACCGCGGCTCGCCTGACCGCCAAGATGGCGACCGTGATCGCGACCTACCACCGGTTACGCACCGGTCAGCCGGTGCTCGCGCCACGCAGCGACCTGAACCACGCCAGCAACTTCCTCTACATGCTCACGGGCCAGGTGCCCGGCGATCTCGAAGCGCGGATCTTCGACGTCGCCCTCATCCTCCACGCCGAGCACGAGATGAACGCCTCGACCTTCTCGGCGATCGTCACGGCGTCGACGCTGAGCGACATGTATTCGGCGATCGCATCCGCGATCGGCACACTCAAGGGGCCGCTGCACGGCGGCGCGAACGAGGCTGTCTTCCACACGCTCGAGGCGATCAAGGAAGAGCAGAACATCCCCAGCTACGTCGAGGCGATGCTCAGCCGTGGTGAGCGCGTCATGGGCATCGGCCATCGCGTCTACAAGACGACCGACCCGCGCGCGATCATCCTCGAACGCCTGGGCCGCCAGCTCGCCGACCAGTCGCCGAACCGCAAGTGGTTCGACCTGTCGCAAAAGCTGCGCGACTACCTCGCCCGCAAGCTCGAGGGCAAGCCGCTCTACCCAAACGTCGACTTCTTCAGCGCCTCGGTCTACCAGATGCTCAACATCCCGGCCGACCTCTACACGCCGATCTTCGCGCTCTCGCGCATCACCGGCTGGACGGCCCACCTGTTGGAGCAGTATGGCGACAACCGGCTGGTCCGCCCGAATGCCGTTTACGAAGGCGCCGAGAGCCGCCAGTACGTGACGGTCGACCAGCGGTAGGTCGATTCGCGATTCACGATTCCGGCGCGGCTCCTGCCGCGCCCGACTCGTTCACAAGGGCTATCGCCGGCATGCAGGGGAGAGCAATCAGCGGTCTCGTCCCTGACCTCCGGCGTATAATGTGCGCATGACCGCGAAGGAAGCGCTGCGCGAGCTGGTTGACGACCTGCCAGAAGACGAAGCTGCGCTCTGGCTTGAGCGGATGCGGATGGGCCAGTCGTCCAACGACCGGCCCGTACGACCGATCTGGGAAGTGATCCGCGAGATCATGGCTGACGTGCCCGACGAGGTGCTCGCCACTATCCCTTCGTCGGACCGAATTGACGAGATAGTCTATGGCGCGGCTCCAGAGCCCGAGTGAGGACGATTTTCGCCGACACGAGCTACTGGGTAGCGGTCGCCAACCCACGTGATCCACTCGCGCCCGTCGTCAGGTCGCTGGAACCGGTGATTGCCGGGGTCGACCTCGTCACGACTCAAGAGGTGCTTGCCGAATTTCTCGGGTTCGTCTCCGGTCTTGGCGAAATGCTTCGCTACCGCGCTGTCTCGATCTGTCGCGCGGCCTCGTTGAATCCCGGCATTGTCGTTTTACCCCAGACGGCCCATTCGTTTCAGCGCGGCCTCGACCTCTACGCCACGCGCCTCGACAAGGGGTACAGCCTGGTCGACTGCATCTCGATGGTGACGATGCGGAGCCGCGGTATCCGGGAGTGCCTCACCGCCGACCGCCACTTCGCCCAGGAAGGCTTCGCCGCGCTCATGATGCCCTGAGCCGCGGGCTGCCACGCTTCGCCCAGGGCCACCGCGCTGGGGCCGTCGTGATTCCCGGTATACTGCCCGGCATCCAATCGTTTCCGGGAGTTGTCTT
>JAKALX010000369.1 GCA_021823905.1 Chloroflexota bacterium
TTGGCTGGCATGGCGGACGCGGCCAGCGTTGCGGCGGAATGTCACGCGCAATCTGCTGCCGCTCTGTGACGGCGACCTTGGCCGCGCGCGCCGCGAGGGCGTTCGTGTCTGCCAATACGTCGCTCAGTACTACGTGGAGCTCGCCACCCTGGGGAAACGCGACCTCACCCAATTCGAGCGCGAGAACCTTGAGTATGTGAATCCGGAGCACATCGCCCGGCTGAACGCGCCGGGCCCGATCATCGCGGTCAGCGCCCACACCGGGAATGCCGAGCTGGCAATCCAGGCGATCAACTCACACGGGCGCCGGTTTGTCGCCATCGTCGAGGCGCAGCGGCCGCCGGAATGGTCTCGGTACCTCCTCAAGCTGCGCTCGGCCAAGGGGGGGACGTTCTACCAGTCGGACTTCGGCGGCGTTCGGGCGGGCATCGAGGCTCTCAAGCACGGCGACGTCCTTGGGCTGATGGGTGACCGCGACCTCCAGGGAACGGGTGTCTGCGTCGAGATCTGTGGCCGCAAAGCGAGGATCCCGCGGGGCCCCTGGGAACTCGCCCGGCGCACCGGCGCCCTCGTCATGCCCATGTTCGCCACCCGCATCCGCAACGACCGCTTCCAGGTGTATCTCCATGAGCCATTCCACATGGAGATCACCGCCGATCCGGAGCAGGACATCCGGCTGGCGGCTGCTCGCTGGGCGTGCCTGCTCGAGGCGCACCTCCGGCGCGATCCCGGCCAGTGGGTGGTGCTCGAGGATTTCTGGCGCGTCCATGCCTGCAAGGATGCCGAGGCATGAGCAAGGCCGACCTTCACATCCACACCCGCGTCTCCGATGGCCTGGCCACTATCGAACAGGTGCTTGAATACGTGGAGCACCAGACCGAACTCGACGTTGTTGCGGTGACCGACCACGAGGACGTCACCGGCGGCCTTCGCGCGCGCGAGCTCGCGACAAAACGCGGGCTCCGTTTCGCAGTTGTCCCCGGGGTGGAGGTCACGACGCTCCAGGGTCATCTGATCGCGTTGTTCGTCGAACGCGGTCCGAAGAGCTTCCGGCGCGTAGAATCGGCTCTCGAAATGATTCACAACGAACGCGGCATCGCCGTCGCGCCGCACCCGATGAGCTGGCTGACGCGGTCCCTCAGCGAGCGGACAATTGAGCGGCTCGTGCGGCGGAACGAGGCCGGGATCACCCTCGACGCGATCGAGCTCGGGAACCCGAGTCCCGCCGGCCGCGTGACCCGGAATCGAGCGTTGCGCCTCAACGTGCGATGGGGTCTTGCCGCGGTGGGAGGAAGCGACGCCCACCACCTGGCGCATGTCGGTTCGGGTTGGACCGAGTTCGCCGGCCGAACGGCCGAAGACCTGAAGGCGGCGATCCTCGCGGGTGAGGTGGCCGCCGCCACGCGCCCCTACCCGTCGATGCGCGAGGTCGGGTTCGGAAACGTGGCGCTCGGACTTGCCTGGGGCTATGCGGCGACGCCGCGAAAGATGTTGCGCGCCGCCGTGCCGCGCCGGGGGCGGCCGTGAAGATAGCGCTCGTCTCTCCTTACGACTGGTGCGTGGATGGCGGCGTGAAGTCGCACATCGCCCATCTCGCCGCCTATTTCCGCCAGTGGGGCCACGAGGTGACCATCTTCGCCCCCGCGTCCGAGCCCGACGACGTTGGCGACGCGTGCGTCGTGATGGGCAAGCCGTGGTCGATGCGGGTGAGCGGCTCTGTCGCCAGGATCACCTTCTCCTGGTCGTCGCCGACCGTGAAACGGGTTCTCGCCGAGGGCAAGTTCGACGTCATACATCTGCACGAGCCGCTGATGCCGCTGTTGCCCTATCACTTCATGCGCTACGCGACCTGTCCGACCATCGGAACGTTCCACGCCGCCAAGGACGGTGGCAACCGCTTCTATGGCTACACAACGCCGCTCACCCGCCGCTGGTTCCGGAAGCTCCACGGGAAGATCGCCGTCTCGCCCGCGGCGGTGAATCTCGTGAACCGCTACTTCCCTGGGTACTACAACATCATCCCGAACGGCATCGACTATCCGCATTTCGCGAAGGAGCGCGAGCCGCTGCCGGAGTTCATGGACGGGCGCCAGAACATCCTCTTCGTGGGGCGTCCGGAGAAGCGCAAGGGACTGAAATACCTGCTCCGGGCCTACATTCGCATCAAGGAGCAGGAGCCGAACACGCGCCTGATCGTGGTGGGCGCTGGCGACTTCAGCCGCTACGAGCGCCTGATGGCCCCGATTGGCGACGTGGTGTTCCGGTCATATGTCCCCTACGAGGAGCTTCCGCGGTATCACCGGAGCGCGCAGGTGTTCTGCGCCCCGAATACGGGCAACGAAAGCCAGGGTTACGTCCTCCTCGAGGCGATGGCCGCCGGCGTGCCCGTGGTCGCGAGCAACATCGAAGGCTTCGCCGGCGTGATCACCGACGAGCTCGACGGCGTACTGGTGAAGCCGAAGGACAGCGACGCCATCGCCGCTGCCATCGTGCGGCTGCTGAGAAATCCGGCCTTGCGTTCCGATTTGAGCGCGCGCGGGCAAGCGCAGGCGGCCCACTACAGTTGGGACAACGTCGCGCGGCGCGTCTTCTCCTACTACGAGCGGCTGGTCTACGAACAGCGCGAGGTCGCCGAGGTCAGCGCCCGGCGGCGGGCAACCGCCGAACTGGCGAAGCCCTGACGATGCCGAAACTCAACATCCTGCCCCAGCGCCTGCCCCAGGGGTTCGCCGATCGCATGGGGCGAAGCGTGGGAGCGCTGGGCATCACGCCGAACCTGATTTCCCTGTTTGGATTCGTGGGAAACGTGCTTGCCGCGTACCTCATCGTGCGCGAAGCGTTGCTCTGGGCCGGCGCCGTCTTTCTCGTCTTCTCCGCGCTCGACATGGTCGACGGCGCGGTGGCGCGGGCCACGGGTACGGTCACGCGGTTCGGCGCGGTGTTCGACGCGATTCTCGACCGCGCGAGCGAGGCGCTGGTGTTGAGCGCCTGCGCGTGGTACTTCGGCGAGCGCGGCGAGCAGGTGCAGGCCGGGGTCACCTACGCCGCGCTATTTGGGAGCGTCGCGGTGAGCTACATGCGGGCGCGTGCCGAAGTCGTCGGCCTCCCAATGCGCGACGGCCTCTTTCGCCGGCAGGAGCGGGTAGCGTTGATCGGCGGTGGCCTCCTGCTCAACGGCCTGACCGCGATCGTCTGGCCGCTCGCCATCCTCTCGAACGTCACGGCGCTCCAGCGCTTCGTGGCGCTGCGCCGGGGGCTGGCCGCGACGGAGTAGTCCGGCGTTAGGGCGCCGACGGCGGCTCGCTGGGCGGCAATTCGCCCGGCGGGGGCGCGGCCCGCTTGCGGTTGTTCGCCATCATCACCGAAACCAGGAACGCAAGCAGCGCCAGCAGGCCGAACAGCACGGCCACGCCGACGATGATGATCATCGCCTTGTTGTCGCTGCTGCCGTTGTTTGAATCCGACGTGCTCTGGGGAGTCGCGGCTGCCGTCGCGCGGGCCGTTGGACTCGCCTGTTGCTGCGGCCTGGAAGTCGGGCTCGCACCGGACTGGCTCGGGGGAAGGCCGTTCGCCTTCCGAAATTCGCTCTCGAACCCCGCGTAGTCGAGGTTGTACACCTGCTTCAGGGCGTCATCCCAGCGCGCGCCCTTCTTGATCGTCGCGAAGAACTGCGCGTACTTGTCCGGTCCCTTGTCGATCAGGTACTTCACCATCGTGTAGGCCTCGCCGTACCAGAGGACCACCTGCCGCGGGTCGGTCGCGGTGACGAGCATCCCGCTGAACGGGACGATCCGGTTGCTGGCGACGGCCGCCTTGAAGGCGCCCGCGTAGTCGGAACCAGGCGTGAGCTGGCCGTTCACCGCCGTGCCCTCGTCGATCCAGGGAACGAGCCTGCCGAGGCCCTTCTCGCCCGGCACGCCCTCGGCCGCGGTCTCGTTGATGATGTGCGTGAACTCATGGCGAAGGGTGTCCGCGGGGTCGTCTCCGCATGCGTTGGTCAGCGCCGTGATGTGGATCACGTTGATGGCGAACTTCGTGCCGCAGGTGATCGTCGCCGCGTCATACGTTGCGCCCTGGCCCTGGCGCGCCGCCGCGGCTTCCTTCGTGTCGTTGAACATGACGACGCGCACGGGCAGCACCTTGAGCTCGATGCCGAGGAGCTTCCTGGCCATCCGAT
>JAKALX010000370.1 GCA_021823905.1 Chloroflexota bacterium
CCACCGCTCGACCTCCGAGCAAGCCTGCCCCGGGGCGCGCCGCCTGAAAGCTCCTGTTAGACGCCAGGACACGTCCGGTCGGGTTTCCCGGCACGAACCTCGGCAAGCTCTACCCGCCACTCCTCAAGCCGGGCGGCACTTCCCTTGAGGAGACCTTCACGAAATCGCCGGGCCGGGCCCTCCGCCATTGACTCAGTTTCGCTCTTTGCACCCTCGAGCATGCGTTCGAGGCGACTGATTCGCCGAACGAGTTCTTGCTCTAGAGACAGGCTGTTGTTTACCAAGAGGAATGCATCGACGACCTGATCACCTGGCCGAGATCCCGGACCGTAGATCGGCGTTTCCACTCCCCAGCCGCAGGAGCCAAGCTCGTTGAGAGCTGCTGTCAGGCAGAGCCATTGTTCGTCGTGCTCGGTCCGGACATGGCCTGAGAGGGGCTCGCTCCGGTTGGGGTCCAGGTAAAGTATCGTGAACATCGCCATTGGTTCCTCCCTCGGTATCAAGCTGGTCGTTCGGTCTGGCGCCTAACGCTGCGCTTCAGTGGCGCCGCGGAGCGCCAGCGCCGCGGCGCCCACTGCAAGCGCTTGTTGGGCGAGCGGGCGCAGGTGCTACGGCGCCGGGTAGACACGAGCGAAGCCATAGTTGAGGTCCCTCTCGTGGGCTAGCACGGGATGCACGACCGGTGTGCCCTTGAGATCATCAAACAACACAACCGTTGCGGCTCGAACATAGCGGAGCGCCTTCCACCCCTGAAGGACAACCGAATCTGTGGACACCGTGTACATCCCGGAGCGCTGCACAGGGACCGGTTCTTCACAACAGTCAAGGCGCATCTCGAAATAGCGACCGCCGGGCATGAGGATCAGGTAACCGCTGGACGGCTCCGAGACACCGGGGAGACCCGGTTCATAGCACATCTTCCAAACTCCAACGACATCTGCCTCGCGAATCTGCTGTGGGTTACCCGTCGCAGGCTGGCTGGCCAATGCGAGCATTACAAGAAGTAGCTTCAAGCCCATGCAAACCTTCCTTCCGGCCGCCCAACGCCGCCGTTCAGCCGCCCGCCGGCTGGCGCGACGCGTGCCCCTGCACGCGGCGTGACAGCCGAGTGGGGCGGCTGCAACGGCCGGTTAGGCGCCACCTTTGGCCTCGGCTTCAAGGGCGACCAACACTTCGCGCGCGTTGCCGATCGCTCTCTGGACACGCTCTCTCTGGCCATCACGGTACCAGAGAATGTTGCCCGACTCGAATGCAAGGAACCTGACGAAGTCGATGCAGTCGGCTGCGATCCGCGGAAGGTCACCGACCTCTAGTGACCAGGAGCGCGGTAAGAAGTGCGTGAACTCATTCCGGAGCGCGTTGAGTTTCTTGATGCTTGTGCCCTGTGAGCCCTGTGGAGCAAAACTCCTGCTGTGCACGAAGAACATCATGCGCTTACTCTTCGTCTTCTTGTATAGGTTGAGGAACGAATCGAGCTTCTCAGCAGGACGTTCGGTTCCATTCCTGTACGCTTGCAGCCACTTCTCCTCGACAACGTCTGGCATCGCCGCGAGGCCATTGCCTCCGCGCAACGCACAGACCATGAAGCCTTGAACCGTCGCGTGCAGGGCTAGGATTGCCCACCGCCAGCGGTAGCAGTCAGCCGCAACTCCTCCAAGCACTTCAGCAACCATCTCAACCGCCGAACAGGCCTCTTCGAGTTCATCGGTGCTGATCCACTGGTCCATTACCTGCTCCTGTGGCGCCTAACGCCGCGCTTCAGCAGCACGCCGGCCGAATGGCAGATTCTTGTTGGCATGGCACGATGATGAATGGAGGCAGCTTCTCCCGGCAGCAATGCCCGCAGGCGTGCCTGCTGCAAGCGCCTGTTAGGCGGCGGCCACGTCCACCAACTCCCCGCTGGAGGTGGGGGGAGGAACCGGATCGCCGCGCTCCCGGAGACCCTCGATGTGAAACTCGATCGCCTCCTGCACAAGCCGAACAGCCTCTTCACGGCTCTCTGCGGCTGCAATACAACCTGGCAGGTCGGGCACGTAGGCCCCGTAGCCCGACTCGCCCTTCTCGACAACGACGAGGTAGCGCATTATTCCGAGCCCTCCCTTCCCACCAAGCCCGCTTGCTTGAGGGCACTGCGCAGAGTCCCCGGAGGAATGTCCGCGCTCTCCCTGCCTGACACCGTCACGGTTCCTCGCTTCGTCGGGTGATGGAACTGCTGGTGACTGCCCCGAGTGCGGGCAAGGAACCACCCGTCCGCCTCAAGAACCTTGATTAACTCTCGGACCTTCACTTGTCAAGTTTACACTCGGTTTCGGCTGCCTAACGCCGCCGTTCAGCCGCTGGCACGAGCCTGCCCGGCGCGCAGCGCCAGCGTGCAGGCGAGTGACAGGCGGCTGCAACGGCCGGTTAGGCAGCATTCTGGCTGCCACGTCTACCCCTAATGCGCACTCGAGCCAGGAGCTCGGTCATGATCACCGCCGCCAGCGAATAGAACACCAGTAGATCGAAGACACCGTAATCGTCGACCCCGAGCCCCAGGCCCGCCCGATGGGCTAAGAGTGTCCCCGACGCTGAAACCCCGACGACCACGACTACCCGAACGAGGTTAGACCGTCGCCACGGTGCCCACGCGTAAAGCCCAGTCGAGACCCACAGCGCCACTATGCCAATCGGGAAGCCATACGTCATTCCGGTGTAGCGGTTGCTTGTCGAGGCCGCCACGATCACGAACGCCATAAATGGCACGAGAAGACTCAATGGCACCGCGATCAAGTAGGCTACCGCGCGCCGACCGAATGACCGGCGCGACGCCCCAACATGCGGCGTCCCCTCCGCCAACGAGCCTCCCGGGGCTTCTGATGGTCGCGCACTTAGAACCGCGCCGCACCTTGGGCAAACGACGACGCCCTCGCAGTACTCGCCGTGCACCCCAAACGCCCGAAAGTCACCGCACTCGGGATTCAGACAAATCACCTTTGTCCCTCTAGATGCTGCCTAACGCCCCGCTTCAGGCGCGCGCCCACAACCGCGATGTCTGCCAGTACGGGACGATGATGCGCCACCTCACAACCTCCGAGCAACCCTGCCCTCGGGTGCGGCGCCTGCAAGCGGCTGTTAGGCCAGCTCGCGCAAGCGCTTGCCGCGGAAGAGCTCAGCGAGCTGCCTCTCGACGTCGCCAGCGAAGAGGAAGACGACTCCCGTTCCCACCTGCAAGCTCGCAGGTGGCCCATCAATGAGCTCCCAGCCAGGCCCGGGGTCCGGGCCCAAACGGTCGATCCACGGTGATGTCTGGCTACCACTGAACTGGCCTTCGGTGAATGAATAGGTGCCGTTGAGCAAGTGGGCCTCGAGCTTCGCACGGTAGATTCGCCACTTGCCTTCGAGCGAGACTGTTAGCGGACGCGCGCCGGGCTCTTTGAACTCGACTTGGATGGCCGTACGGAAACCCGTGGGAAACGCGCCGCGGCGCGTCGCGTCACCGACCGCACCCTTCTCCGCCTCCTTGAACAACGCAACAAGCAGGCCCACGGCGTTCGCGTGACCTGCCGCTGGCAAATCGAAGACCTCACCAAAGGTAGTATCGCCCAACGCCGGAAGAGCGTCACTGTTAACACCGAGCCGAACGCTCGTGGCGCAGCAGTAGAAGGAGAGGAACAGCAATTCGGGTATGTCGGCAGGTTGGTTGCGATAGAGCCGGCAACAGCTGATGCTTCGCGCCTGTGCTTTGGCAATAGCGGGCCGCGTGAAGCCGGCATAGCTATAAAGGACTCCTTTGTGAGCGCCGGACGATTCAAGCTCACCCACGAAGGCGTCGACGTCTTGCTCGCTGAGCTTTCGCTTCCATTTCTTGCAGCTGATCAGGACTGTAACCGGGAAGATGCCGCAGATAACTGCTTCCACCCAAACATCCCGCTGCCGGGGCAGGCCGGTGTCGCGATCCGGAACGCGCACGTTGTGCCTGACCTTCGCCTTGGGGTCCAGGGCGGTGACAAAGGCTGTGACTGCTATCTCGAAGTCGCTCCATTCAGTCATGAGAGGCTCAAGAGCGGCCTAACGCCGCCGTTCAGCCGCCCGCCGGCTGGCGCGACGCGTGCCGCTGCACGCGGCGTGACAGCCGTGTGGGGCGGCTGCAACGGCATGTTAGGCAGCCTGCGGCGGTCGAGGTTCTTCCGCGG
>JAKALX010000371.1 GCA_021823905.1 Chloroflexota bacterium
GGACGCCGGGGTTGCGCGCCGAATACGGCCGTCTGGCGGTGGCGCATGTTCTGCGGGAACCCCAAGCACAAAGTCAGTGTTCCAGGTGGCGGCGCCGAACTGCAGCTTCATGTTCAGCTGGTATACCAACTCTCCTGATGCCGCATCCTTCGCTACCGCTGAGCATGAGCGTAGGAGATCGGCTAACACTGCCTCTGCCAGCGCATTGGAGTGCTTATTGGAGCGGGAGTCGTAGCCGCTCGCCTTCAGATGATTAAGGAACGTATGGGGTAGTGGCATCGAGAAGCCGTGGGGTGAGGGTCTGCTTGTCTAAAGGATAGGCGCCCAGGTCGGTCGGAGTCTCAGGAGAGAGCCGCGTCTGATAGCCCGCCAGCCGCTGCCGGGCGAGCGGTATGTAATCTGGTTCAACCTCCACCGAGATGGAACTTCGGCCGAGACGTGCTGCAGCTTCGGAAGTAGTTCCGGTTCCTCCGAAGGGATCGAGGATGGTGTCTCCCGCGAACGAGAACATGGAGATCAGCCGGCGTGGAATCTCGATGGGGTATGGTGCCGGGTGGTTGCGAGTACTTGCCCCGGTGACGCCGGTCCAGATCGGAACGAACCAGTCAAAGTAATCCTGCTTTGCGATCCGGCTCGCGTCCTCCATTTCGCGAGTGGGCTTTCTATAGCCAGGCTTTCGAAGCATGACGATTGTTTCCCGGTCGTTCTTGACCACGCCGCCGGGGAGATATGGCTTTCCCAAGAAGCGTGAACTGCGGCTGGCCTCCATCGCGATATTGGAGACTTTGGCCCAGATGATTGGGGTGAGCACTTCGAAGCCGAGCCCTCGTCCCCGCACCTGAATGTCCGCAGATAGAGGAAGGACCTGATGGCGACCTGCCTTGCGACGGCTCAGGCATATGTCGCCGACTACCGCGCAAACCCGGCCGCCCGGCACCAGCACACGAAAGCATTCTTTCCAGACGCGATCTAATTCGCCCAGGAAGCCGTCGTACGACTCCATGTTCCCCATCTGGCCGGGGCTGTCCGGGTACTCCTTGAGGCTGCCGTACGGTGGGGATGTGACAACGAGCTCAACGGAGCCGTCGGCCAGATGGCTCAGGTCGCGGGCGTCACCTAGCCAGAGGGCGTGTGATGTCTTGGCAGGGGCTGCCACTGTGACCGTTTGTATGAGTCGTGCCGATTGGATCATGTCGTCCTTTTCATCGCATTACCCGCACTTGTTGTAGAAGCAGTTGTGGCAGATGAGGCAGCCTTCGGCGTAGTAGAGGACCGCACCGCATTCGGGGCAGCCGACGCCGCTGGCGACCGAGTCGCTGTGGTGCTTCGCCGTCACGCTGGCGCTCGTGCTGGCGGCGATCTGGTCTGCCGGGATCAGGGCGGGCTGGACCGGCGCGTGGTCGGCGTCGAACTTCTGCTCCAGCCAGCGGAAGACATAATCCACGATGCTGGTGGCGATCGGGATCTGCTTGTTGCTGGTCGGGCCGCTGGGCTCGAAGCGCGTGTTCTTGAGCTTGCTGGCCAGCTCGCTGAGCGGGACGCCGTACTGGAGAGCGTAGCTCGTCAGCATCGCGACGGTATCCATGAGGCCGCTGACGGTTGAGCCCTGCTTGTTGACGTTGATGAAGACCTCGCCCGGCGTCCCGTCCTCGAACAGGCCGACCGTCATGTAGCCTTCCTGCTCGCCGACCCGGAACTTATGGGTGATGGCGTTGCGCTCGTCGGGGAGCTTGCGGCGGATGGGGCCGCCGTGGCGGGCGAGCAGCTCTTCCGCGGCCTTGATCGCGCTCTGCGCGTCGGTCTTCGCCTCCTCCTTGTCCTTGTGGTAGAGGACCTGCTCCTGGCGTGAGCCGTCACGGTAGTAGGAGATCGACTTGAGGTCCTCGTCGTAGGCGAGCATGTAGAGGCGCTTGACGTCCTCGATGGTGTGCTCGAAGGGCGCGTTGGCGGTCTTCGAGATCGAGGAGTCGTTGTACTTCTGAGCGGCGGCCTGGACGAGCACGTGGCCCTCGGGGGTGACATCGTTGGCGCCGACGAGCCATTCGGGGCGGTTGCCGCTGGTGTAGAGGTCGGCCCACTCCGAGGTCATGCTGTACGAGCCGGTGCGGTCGCTGCGGAGGTAGTCGAAGTCGAAGTACGGCTCGATGCCGCTGTTGACGCCGGCGAGGAGCGAGGTCGTGCCGGTCGGCGCCTGGGTGAGGAGGTAGCAGTTGCGGATGCCGTGCTGCGCGATCGCCTGCTGGATATCGGCAGGCAGGCGCTGGATGAACGGGCGGGTCAGGTATTCGTTCGTATACGCCGGGAACGGGCCGCGCTCGGTCGCGAGCTCGACGCTGGCGCGGTAGGCCTCGTCGCGCAGGGCGCTGAAGACGGACTCGGTGAAGGCGATCGACTCGGGCGAGCCGTAGCGGATCTTCTGCTTGAGCATGCAGTCGGCGAGGCCCATGACGCCAATTCCCATGCGGCGAATGCGCTGCTGGCTTTCGCGGCACTCCTCGATCGGGTAGTGGCTGAGGTCGACAACGTTGTCGTTGAAGCGGACGGCGGCGGGCACGTAGGCCTTGAACTCTTCGTAATCGAAGCGCCAGACGCCGTCGAGGTCTTCGCGCATGAACGCGTCGAGGTTGAAGGCGCCGAGGAGGCAGGCGCCGTAGGGGCCAAGGGGCTGCTCGCCGCAGGGGTTCGTCGAGACCAGCGTCTCGAAGTAGCCGGAGTTGGCCTCTTTGTTCGCGCGCTCCATGAAGTAGATGCCGGGCTCGGCGCTGCGCCACGCGGCCTCGCAGATCTCGTCCCAGATCTGGCGCGCCTTCACCGTGCGGTAGACGCGGCCCTTAAACTGGAGGTCCCAGTCGCCGTCACTCTTCACGGCTTCCATGAACGAGTCGCTGAGGCAGACGGAAACGTTGCAGCCTTCGAGGACGCCGGGCGTCTCCTTCGCGTGGATGAACTCGAAGACGTCGGGGTGGTCGACGTCGAGCATGATCATGGCGGCGCCCCGTCGCGAGCCGCCCTGGATGATCACGGACTTGGAGATGAAGGCGAACGGCTGGGCCCAGTTAACCGGCCCGGAGCTGGTGCCGTTGACGCCTTTCACGGCGTCGCCGCGCGGGCGAAGGGAAGACATGTTGATGCCGACGCCGCCGCCCTTGCTCTGGATCTCCACCCACTGGTTGAGGGAGTGCATGATGCCCTGGCGGCTGTCCTCGGGGCTGGGGAGGACGTAGCAGTTCTGGGCCGTGACCTGGGCGCCCGTGCCCATTGCGGCCATGATCCGGCCGCCGGGGATGTACTTGAAGCCGCGAAGCAGGTCGTAGAACCGGCCGGACCAGGTCTCCCGGTCGCTCTCGGGCTCGGCGACGGCGGTCGCGACGCGGCGCCAGGCCTCGTGCGGGAACTGCTCGCCGTCGAACGAGTAGCGATCGCGAAAGATCTTGAGCTGGATATCGGTGTAGGTTTCCGGCGTATCCATGGTGTCCTGCCGTTCGTAGACCTGCGTCATTGCGTTTCTCCCGGGTGCGACTGCGAGCGAATTGCCGCCTCGCGGCGTTGGCTGACTCGATCGCCGCCGGTGCTAACCATGACGGGCGATCAGTATAGAACAAGCGTTCGGGCGTTACCAGCGGGTCGGATGCACGGTCATAGGCGCCGCCCCGTCAGATCGCCGCTGTCCAGCTCCTGGAGTTTCATCCAGCGGCTCCGGTCCCGATCGGGTCGGTGAAGCGCTTGCTCTCGATGTCCTGGAAGAGCCGTGCGCGTGCATCCGGTTCCGGGCCGCCTGCCGGGAAGGACAGCTGGAGCGTTCGTTCTTCGATCGTTGGGATGTGGCCCGATTCGAGCGCTTCCACGGCCTCCTTCAGCGATTCAATGTCGGTGAAGGGCCGGTAGACCGAGGCGAAGCGGATGTAGGCGATGTGGTCGAGCCGGCGGAGGGCTTCCATGGCGAGCTCTCCGACGAAGGCGGACGGGAGCTCGGGACGGCCGTCGGCGGCGACCTTCGCCTCGATCTCGGCTGCGACCAGGTCGAGCTCGGCGACGGAGATGTTGCGCTTACTGCAGGCCCTGCGGAGGCCGCCAACCAGCTTCTCGCGGTTGAAGTCTTCGCGGCGGCCGTCTTTCTTGACGATCTGCACCGTGGAAAGCTGC
>JAKALX010000372.1 GCA_021823905.1 Chloroflexota bacterium
CGCCAGGCGACGGATCGGTCAGATGATCCAGAGCGATCGTGGCGGCAGATGCATCGCGGCGCTCGTTGGCACTCGCGCTACCGACGGTGCGCCGCCAAGGGAACTGCGTTGCCCGGCGGGCGAGGCGGTAGCGCCAGGCGACGGATCGGTCAGCTGATCCAGAGCAATCGTGGCGTCAGAGACATCGCGGCGCTCGTTCGCACTCGGGCTACCGAAGACGGATCGCGAGAGTTTGCCGCGAGGCCTGCTGTAACATCCGGGGGGCTCGCCTGTCCGGCTATCGAGCCGCCCGGCTCCGACGGACCAGGCGGCTCGGTCGGGATTCCCGGTCAGCTGGCGAGAGGACTCCTCCCGCCAGCGAGAAGGGGTAAATGGACCAGCTCTTTGACGGCGCGCTGATCGAGCTGGCGAAGGCGGGCGAGGAGCAGGCGTTCGCCGAGCTCTACAGTCGCTACTTCGACGCGGTGTACGACTTCCTGGCGCGCATGACACGCGACCGCGAGGAGGCGGCCGGCATCGCCCGGGACACGTTCCTGAAGGCGATGAACGCACTCGGCGGGCTGCAGAAGGGTGCGAGCTTCAAGAGCTGGATCTTCACCATCGCCCGGAATACCGCGCTCAGCCGGCTTGAACGCTCCGGCCGCACGCGCCCGCTTGCCTTCGCGGGCGAGGACGGCGAGCAGGCGACGTTCGACGTGGTGGACACGGACCGGTTCGCCAACCCCGCGGAAGCGGCCGAGGCACGGGCCGTGGCCTCGCTGGTATGGGAAGCCGCCGCCGGACTGGACCCGAAACAGCTCTCGCTGCTGGACCTCCACCTTCGCCAGGGGCTGGACAGCAGCGAGATCGCGGACGTGTTGGGTGTCACAAGAACCAACGGGTACGTGACGCTCAACCGTCTGAAGAAGGCCGTCGAAGACGCGATAGGTGCCGTCATCATGCTGCACAACGGGCGACGGTACTGCGAAGAGCTCGACGCCGCCCTCACGCGGGCCGGCATCGAGACGATGACGGCTGAGGTGCGCAAACTCGTCGATCGCCACGTCTCCCAATGCGACGAATGCGAGGAGCGCAAGCGCAAGCTGGTAGCGCCGCTGGCGGTGTTCAGTGCGTTCGCCGCCGTCGGCTCGCCCGCAGGCGTCAAAACGCAGGTGCTGGACCACCTGATGCAACGCTGGCCCGGGCCGGCGGCTGGCGGTGCTGGCGGCGGCGCCGGCGGAGGATCGGCGCCCGGCGCGAGCCGCTGGACGAGGCGGGCGCTCCTGAAGCTGGTGGCCGGCCTCGGGCTGGCGGCCTCGTTCCTGCTGGCCGCGCTGCTCGTGCCGGCCGGGCCCCTGTCAATCACGAAGAATGACGGCAGCGAGCGGCTCGTGGCTGCGAACGGCGGCGATCCGAGCGGCGGCGGCACGTCGGTGCCGGGCGGCGGTGTGCGTCCGCCGGGGACCGCGAATGGGACCGTACCTGGCAGTGAGACTCCCGGCGGAACGCCAACCACCGGCTCGCTCGCCGCCGCACCAGCGGCAACGCCCACGCCGTCTCCCCCGACGGCAGCCACGGTCGGTCCAGGCACGCCGACCGCCACGCCAACGACGACGCCAGCGCCAACCGCGACCCCAACACGGACACCCCCATCGACACCAACAGCGACGCCGACCCAGGCTCCGTGCACGCCGTCGCTGTTCACGAACACCTCCGTGATCAATGTGAGCTACGGCTACAACACGGTCACCCTGTTCAACCAGTCCTGCGCGCCGGTGAGCTACCAGGCGTCGGCCCAGGCGTCGTGGGTAACGGCCGTATCGCCAACGAGCGGGACGATAGCGCCCGGCGGCTCGGCAACAATCGGAGTCACCGCCAACACCAGCTCACTGGGCGAGGGCCAGTTCGAAGACACGCTCGCCATCTCGTGGCCGGGCGCGGGGCCGCTGGCGATTACCATCCGCGTGTCGCATCCGGGGAACCCGCCGGTGATCTCCCCGAACATCGCCGCACGGTGTAGCACGACGAGCGGACCGTATGTCTTCCAGGCAACGGTGACAGACGACTTCGGCGTGGCGGCGGTGAGCGTTCAAGTCACCCGCCCGGACGGCACGACAGGCTCGATCACTATGACACTCTCGGGTGGCAAGTACGTGGCGAGCGGAACGGAAGCGATCGTGAGCTGGTCAATAGTGGCGGCGGACTTCAATGTCCCATCAGCGCACGTTGCATCGACGAACCCGGCGCCGTGCAGCGTGACCTAGGCCGAAAGACCGGTTTACGCCTATAGCAGCCTTCGACGGTTTGAATGGCTTCTCGTCTTACGGTAGACTCACTGGTCACACTCGTTGACGATCATTGTCAGTCCCTGGAGGTACACGTGCCGAAATTTCCTTCCGTCGAATGGTTCGACCAGGCCTCGACTCTCCTGAACAAGTCGGACAGCTTCAAGCGGCTGGGAACGACCGACTGCGAGATGGGTGTCCAGGTTGACGACAAGATCTATGAGATCGACTTCGAAGCGTTCGAGGTCAAGAAGGCGCGGGAAGTCGATGCCCGCCGGGCCGAGGAACTCGACTTTGTCCTCGTCCAACCGCTTGAGCGCTGGAAGGCGATGCTTGAGGACATCAAGAAGCACGGGCGTGCGACGCACGAGTTCACGCTGAACTCGCTCGACCTCAACACCGCCGACGAGTTCGCGCGAGGCAAGGACTACCACCGCCGCGACGCCTTCTACCGCTTCAACCAGACGTTCCAGGACTACTTCGACAACGCGGCGAAGATCGAGACGACGTTCTCCTGAGAGCCTTCGCGCAGAAATTCGGGAGGACGCTGCCGGCGGCAGCGTCCTTTCGTCCGCTCAGGGCACGGTGGGCCTGCGGGCGACGGCCGACGCGAGCACCCTTGCAACCTCGATCGCCAGCGTGATGCCCGCTTCCGGGATGCCCCGCTCGCGAAGCATGTCAGGATCGAGAAAGCGCTCAACGTAGCGCTCCGGAGTGAGCCAGCGCGCGGTCAGGTGCTCGTCGTTGAGGATGCACTCGATGCCGGGCTGGCACGTGGCCGCGTAGACAACGCAGTGGGCAGTACCTTCCCCGGTTTCCATGGTCATCACGTCCGCAAGAACCAGCCCGCCGGGATCGACGACGATACCGGTTTCCTCGCCGAGCTCGCGGGCGCAAGCATCGGCCGGGCGCTCGCCTGGCTCCAGGTGCCCGCCAGGGAAGAACCAGCCACCCGCGGAGAAGCCGGACGCGCGCTTCATGACCAGAATCTCGTCGCCGCGCCAGAGGACAACAGCGGCGGTCAGTTCGAAACGCTCCATGCGGTCCATTACCCGCGATCACGTGGTAACGGTCACGAAGGCGGGCCCGCGCCGCGGTGGCTACACTCAACCTGAGTTCCCGGTTCGGGCAAGGAGCTGTGATGTCGGCACGACGCGAGCAATTGCTCGAAGCGTTTCGAGAGCATGGGCGCCAGCTCTGGCTCGTCGGCGGCAGCATCCGCGACCGCCTGCTCGGGCGCGAAGACAGCGACCTCGACTACGCGACCGACGCCCTGCCGGATGAGGTCGAGGCGATCGCGGGATCGCTCAACACCAGCGTGACGGCCGTCGGCAAGCGCTACGGCACGATTGGCGTCCTCGTCGACGGGCGCTGGTCGGAGATCACGACGTTCCGGGGAGACTCGTACGCGGGCGGCACGCGCTGGCCGGACGTGACCTTCGGGTCGAGCATCGAAGAAGACCTGGCGCGACGGGACTTCACCGTGAACGCACTGGCCGAAAACGCACTCAGCGGGCAGCTGTTGGACCTGTTCGGTGGGCGAGAGGACCTCGAGCGCCGGCTGATTCGCGCCGTTGGCGAGCCGGAGCGGCGGTTCCGCGAGGATCCGCTCCGGATCCTTCGGGGGATGCGCCTCGCGAGCCAGCTCGGATTCGAGATCGAGCCGGGCACGATGGACGCAATGGCCGCGACGGTGGGCCTGCTCTCGACGCTCTCGCAGGAACGCGTCACGGCCGAGCTCGACAAGCTCCTGCAAGGCGCCGACCCGGCGCGTGGCCTGGAAGCGATCCGGGAGACCGGCGCACTCGGCGTCATCCTCCCCGAGCTCGCGACGATGCCCGGGTGCGACCAGAACCGGTTCCACCACTACGA
>JAKALX010000373.1 GCA_021823905.1 Chloroflexota bacterium
TGCGCGGCCTGGACCTGGTTCTGCGCGGAGATGATGGACTGCTGCGCCGCCGCGAGCGTGTCGGCCGTGGGGGGCGCAACCAATGCCTGGTAGCGGAGTTGCGCGACGGTGAGGTTCGACTGGGCGTTCGCGAGGGCACGCTTCGCGTTCGTGTCGTCGAGCCGCGCGAGCTCCTGGCCCGCCTTCACCGTGTCGCCGACTTTCACGCTGATCGAGGTGACCTGACCCGAAGCTCCCGCACCACTGCCGGAAAAGGAGAGTTTGGTCGTCTGCGTCGAGATAGCGCTGCCGCTGCTGGTGAGCGTTCCCACGATGTTCCCGATGGTGACCGTCGCGGTCGTCTGGGCCGTCTTGACGGTGCTCGTGCCAGTGCCGCGGAAGTAGAACCACCAGGCGCCGAATGCGACACCGGCGCCGACGGCCGCGAGGACCGCCAGCGTGCCGAGGCGGCGGAGCCACGGCCGGCCCTCGGAGAGCTCGAACTCGGAGGAAATCGCCATGCGAACCACACCTTCTCGTGCCGGGGAAGAGGAGCCGGCCAACGTGTCAGAGGAAGTTGTTGCCACCAGAGAGGAAGGGGCGGCATTAGGAACGTAGCTTGGCCGCCACGGCGGGTCTTTGCGATTCTGTGACAGTCGGCGGCCGGTAAAGCGAACGTAGCGGATGGGAGCCAAGCCTCGAAGCACCTAAGCTGCGTTCGTGCAGGCAGCGGGGACGGCGACCGACAACGATGGCGAGGAACCGCCCGGCGCCGGAGTCCCGCGGCGGCGTGTTGCGATCGCCTTCGCCGTGGCGGGCTCGGCGGCGCTGGGCGCGGCGCTCCTTTCGCTGGGCGTCGTGTTGCTGCTCGTGCGGCTGAGCTGGCCGCACGTGGAGCCGCTGGGGAACCCGGAGTTCGGCATCAACTTTTCGTGCGCGCAGGCCGAGTACCTGTTGCTCGAAGACCCGGCACGCGGAGCCGCGGAATACGCCGGCCGTAACCGGCCCGATCGCGCGTCCTGGTGCGCCGCAACCCTCGGGCGGATCCTGGACGCCACCGGCGCGCGGCTGGTTCGCCTTTCGGTCGAATGGTCGCAGGTCGAACTGGCGGAGGGCCAGTACGACTTTGCCCTGATCGACGCGCTGCTCGGCGAGGTGTCGCGGCACGGCGCGCATGTGCTTCTTGGCGTGGGCGTGAAGGCCCAGCGGCACCCGGAGTTCTACATCCCGGAATGGGTGTCGAAGCAGGCCAACCTGGTCGCCGGCGAAGTCATCTCCAACGATCGGATCCTGCACGACCGGGCGCTCGAGATGATCGCGGCGGTGGTGCGGCACACGGCCGCCTCGAAGGCCGTCGACGCGTGGAGCGCGGACAACGAGCCGTACGTAGCCTCGCCGCGATCAGAGGACTGGACGCTGAGCCGCGAATTCGTGCGGGAAGAGGTCGCCGCGATCCGGGCGAACGACCCGGCGAGGCGGCCGGTGTCGATCAACCACGCCCAGCACTTCGTGTTCGACCGGCGGTGGCGGGACGCGCTCGCCGACAGCGACATCCTCGCGGCAAGCGTCTACCCGTTCCGAAATTACGAGATCCTGGGCCACCAATTCGTCGTGCCCATCCTGGAGATCGGGCCGCTGGCGCCGAACTATGCAGACCAGGCGCGGCAGGCGCACAACGCGGGGAAACCGTTCTGGATCACGGAGATGCAGGCCGAACCATGGTACGACGGAGACATGCGGGCGCTTTCGCCGACGAACCCGTCGCCGAACCTGACCCACCACAATTTCGATCGAAACATCGAGTACGCGCGGCGCTCCGGCGCGGACCGCGTCTATCTCTGGGGCGCCGAGTGGTGGCTCTACGAGGCCGACCGGTTCGGAGACACGAGCTGGCTGGAGCAGGCGCGGGGCGCAATTCACGATTCACAATTCACGATTCACCACTGAATCGTGACGCGGAGAAGCCTCGCGTCCGGGCGGCTTAGGCCTCGGCGTAGAGCGGCGAGGAGGCCTTCATCCAGCGGAGGAGCATGCGCATCCCGGCGACCGGCGTTCCGCTGCTCTCGGCCATCTCGGTCTCGAACCACATGTACTCGGTCTTGGGGCTCTGGCCGACGGCGAGAACATGGCCGGTCACGCGGTACGGCCGATCCACGAACACCGGACCGTGGAAGTTTCGCAGCTCGATCGCGCCGAAGAGGCCGACAGACGGGCCGATCTGGCCCCGGAGCGTCTCGACGCTCTTCGCGTAGAGGAGCTGGACCATGGCGGCGGGCGTGGCGATCGGCCCGCCCCAGGGCGACTCGCCCTCGTACCAGGCGAGCTTCTCGGTGATGACCTTCATGCGGTTGGCCTGGGCCTCGGGCTCGAGGCGAACATCGACCGGCTGGAATTCGTAGCCCGGCGTTATGCCATTGAGCATCCGAAGCTCGCCGGGGTCGAAGCGGTCGAGCGGCCGGCGCTGGAGGGCGGTAGGTTCCGAGGGGTCGCCGACCGAAGCCGAGCCTTCGCCGACGCGCATACCGTCCTCGCGCTCGACCCAGACGTCGACCTGGGCATCAGTTGCCCCGGCGGGGGGCTGGCGGAGGAAAGCGCGCACGGGCTCGCGGTCGGTGGTCGCGTTGAGGAAGTACATGGAGAGGGTTCCGCGCTCGAACCAGCGCTGGCCAAAGGCTTCGAGGAGAAGCGGCGGGAAGAGCTCCATGTGAATCGAGCCGGCGACGGTGCCGCCGCGGAAGCCAAGCTTCGAGGCAGTCGCGTCGTCATGGATGCTGCCCTTCACGTTGGCGGAGTTGTTGACGGAACTGCGCAGGGGCCCCACGAGGACGCCGTCTTCGATGCGGACATCCCGGTTCGTAGTGGCGGACGACATGGACGAAGCCTCCAGCGAATAGTGAAACGAAGCCTACGCCGGCGCATGGGGCGCTGCCAGAGGGCGGCCGGCATCGCGGGTGCTCCATCGAGGGGAGCGGTGTAGACTCGAATCACAGACTTGCGCCCCGCGGAATCGGGAGGGGGCGCGGCCAACGATCGCTACGGAGAACTGCCTGTGACTGCCCCGGAGATCACCGCGCCCAAGCCGGGCGCCGTGCCCGAACTTGACTTTGTTTTTCACCCCCGATCGATCGCGATCGCGGGCGCCTCGGCGAAAGAGACGGGCTTCGGCGGAGGCGGATTCGTCGGCTCGCTGCAGGAGATCGGGTTTCGCGGACCGATCTACCTCATCCACCCGACGGCGGCCGCAATCCGCGGCCTCAAGTGCTACCAACGCCTGACAGACGTTCCCGACGACGTCGACTACGTCATCTCATCGGTGCCGGCACGCTTCGTGCCCGAGTTGCTGGAAGACTGCATCGCGAAGAAAGTGAAGGTGCTGCACCTGTTCACGGCCGGTTTCACGGAGACCGGCGACGCCGAGCGGGCGAAGATGGAACAGGCGGTGATCGCGCGGGCGCGCCAGGCAGGATTGCGCCTCATTGGCCCGAACTGCATGGGGCTTTACGTGCCCGAATCGCGGCTGGCGATGATGCCGGGCCAGCTCCCCGAGCCCGGTCCGGTGGGCATGGTTTCACAATCGGGGATGAACGCCGGCGAGTTCATCCGCTACGCGCTGCCACGGGGCGTCCGCTGTTCGAAGGTCATCAGCTTCGGCAACGGCGCCGATCTGAAGGCCGCCGACTTCTTCGAATACATGGCGGACGACGAGAGCACCGAGATCATCGTGGCTTACCTGGAGGGCATCCAGGACGGTCCGCGGCTGGCCAGGGCGATCCGGCGCGCGGGGGCGAAGAAGCCGGTTGCGATCCTCAAGAGCGGCCGGACCGAAGCCGGCTCGCGGGCGGCGAACTCGCACACGGCGTCGCTGGCGGGCTCGCTGGAGGTGTTCGACGGGCTGTGCCGCCAGGCCGGGGCGCTCCGCGTGGAGAGTATGGAAGAGCTCGTGGACATGGCGGTGACCTGGCGCTTCGTGAAGAAGGTGCGCGGCGCCAACGTGGTCGTTGTTGGCGGCGGCGGGGGCGCGAGCGTGCTCGCGGCCGACGACCTGGACGCGGCGGGGCTCAAAGTACCTCCCCTGCTGCCGGAGACGCAGGCAGAACTGGCGAAGGTGACGCAGGAGGCCGGGACGAGCATCCGCAATCCG
>JAKALX010000374.1 GCA_021823905.1 Chloroflexota bacterium
CCACGGCCCAGCTCAGCCCTTCCAATCCCAGGCGGCACATCTTTCGCGCAAAGGCGGCGAAGCTGGTTCCGCTCTCCATCTGGTACCGCGTGCCGTCTCCGAGCGCCTCTTCCTTCCGCGCCCGGTTGTCGATCACGAGCCCGCGAATCCCCGCGTCCGCGACCAGGATGTTGCTTCCGCTCCCCAGCACGAACGGCTCGATGCCAGCCTCGCGGGAAACGCGCGCGGCGCCGGCAAGGTCCTCCGCCGTCCGCACCGTCAGGAACACGTCCGCCGGGCCACCGACCCCGAACGTCGTGTGGCGCGCCAGCGGCTCGCCCAGCTTCACCTCGCCAAAACGCTCCACCGCGGCAGCAAGGCTCGAAGGCGTCATTGCAGCGCCTCCACGATCATCGGCCCGACCTCGGCCACGTCGCCCGCGCCCATCGTGAAGATGACGTCGCCCGTGTTCGCCATGCCGACGGCCATCCGCGCCGCGTCACCAAACGTCGACGCGTACCGGGCGTTCGGATGGCTGATGGCCGCCGCCAGGTCGCGCGCGCTCTTGCCCGCTTCAGGGTTCTCCCGTGCGGCATAGGTCTCGAGTACGACGAGTTCGTCGACGCCTTCCCAGCATCGCGTCCACTCGTCCCACAGGTAGGCGATCCGGCTGTACGTGTGCGGCTGGTAGACGACGATCAGCCGCCGGCCCGGGAACGCCGTCCGCGCCGCCGCAATCGTGTTTCGAACCTCCGTCGGATGGTGCGCGTAGTCGTCCATCACGAGCACGCCGCGTCCTTCACCCACCCGCTCGAAGCGGCGGTGCGCTCCGCGAACGGTCGCCAGCGCAGCCCGCACCTGCTCGAAGGGCACCCCTTCTTCGATGCACACCGCCGCCGCGGCCGTCGCATTTCGGACGAAGTGATCGCCGGGCACCAGCACCGACAGCTCGCCCAGGCTCGTGCCCGCTCTGACCAGTTCGAACCGGGCGCCCGCCGCGTCCCGGCGGACGTTTCGCGCCTGCCAGGTCGCGCCGTCGCTCGTCCCGTACGTCTCGGTCACGGCCGACCGTGGAGCCTGGAGCAGCCGCATCGAGCCCTCGTCGTCCGCGCAGAGCAGCAGCCGCTCGCGGACGAGTCCCGCGAAGTGCGCGAACGCCTCGTGATAGGCGGCTTCCGTCCCGTAGTAGTCCAGGTGGTCTGGTTCCACATTCGTGACCACCGCGACTGCCGGCCGGTACTCGTGGAACGCCCGCTTGTATTCGTCCGCCTCCACCACGCAGAGGTCGCCTTCGCCCCAGGCCGCGTGCCCGCCCAGCTCGATGCTCTCGCCGCCGAGCAGGTACATCGGCTCGCGCCCCGCTTCTTTCAGCACGAACGCGATCAGGCTCGACGTTGTCGTCTTCCCGTGCGCCCCCGCTACCGCGATCACGCGCTTGCCTTCCATGAGCCGGGCGACCATCTCAGCCCGCAGGATCACCGGGAGCCCGCGCCGCCTCGCTTCGACGATCTCCGGGTTGTCGTCCGGCGCCGCGGCCGTCGTCACGACGAGCGCCGCGTTTCCCACGTTGGCCGCGTCGTGCCCGATGAACACGCGCCCGCCCTTCGCCGCGACCTTCTCCGTCAGCCCCGAGGCGCGCAGGTCGCTGCCAGTCACCGGGATGCCGCGTTCGAGCAGCAGCAGCCCGATCGCCGACATGTGCATGCCGCCGACTCCAACCAGGTGGACCGGCCCCCGCAGCTCGCTCATCGCTCTTCTCCCGCTCTCCCGCTCGCGGGGGAGGGCCGGGGTGAGGGCCTGGCCACTTCGATCACGAGCTGCGCAATCGCATCAGCCGCGCCCGGCTTCGCCAGCGCCCGCGCCGCTTGCCGCATGTTCGCCAGCTTCGTTTCGTCGCCGATCAGCGCCAGGATGCGAGCCGGCAGCTTGGCGAGCGCTGCTTCCTCCACGATCTCCGCGGCGCCGCCGTCGGCCAGCCATTGCGCGTTCTGCCGCTGGTGCCCGCCCGCGTAGGTTCCTGGCACGAGGATCGCGGGCAACCCCGCGGCCGGAATTTCGCCCAGCGTGCTCGCACCCGCACGGAATACGCCGAGGTCCGCGGCCAGCATCACTGCCGGCAGGTCATCCCGGAACGACGCCACCTGGTAGCGCGCGGCCAGTTCCGCTCCGAGCGTCTCTCTCTGGCCGGCCGCCTCTCCATAGTCCGCCTGCCCGGTCACATGGAAGACATGCGCCGCCTTCGTCAGCGTTCGAAGCTCCTTGAAGATCGCCGCGTTGATCGCCCGGGCGCCCTGCGTCGCACCGGCGACGACGACGACCCGATCGTCCATACGCAATCCGAGCGCGCTGCGCGCGTTCTCCCGTGTCAGCGCGAAGAACTCTTTCCGCACCGGGTAGCCCGTCACCACGGTCTTCTTCCGAGGGAGAAACGCCAGCGCCGCCTCGGTGGTCGTAGCCATGCGGGTCGCGAGCTTCTTCTCGGCCTTGACCGCCCACCCCGGCTCGACGTCGGGCAGAAACACGACGAGCGGCTTCCGCAACAGCCGTGCCGCCACGCTGCAGGGGAAGCTCCCGTACCCGCCCGTGCTGAATACCGCGTCCGGCCGGTATCGCCGCAGCTTGCGAACAGCGGTCAACGTGCCGCTTCCGAGACGTGCGAAGCTTTTCACGAGCCGAATCGGGCCCCGCCCGCGAACGCCCGCCGCCGGCACGCTTTCGAATACCAGCCCGAACCGCTCGACCTGCGCCCGTTCCCCCCGGTCGTCCGGTCCGAACCAGCGCACGTCAAGGTCCGCTCCCGTACGCGCGCGCAGCGCGTCCAGCACCGCCATCGCTGGCAGGATGTGACCTCCCGTGCCGCCGCCGGTCAACGCGATCCTCACCGGCGCGACCTCCGGATCACCTTTCGCACGTGCGCGTTCTCGGCCCGGTCGTAATAGCCCCCGCGGTCGCGCCCATAGCGCGAGATGCTGATGAGCACGCCGATCGCTGCCATCACCGAGGCCAGCGCGCTTCCGCCGTAGCTCAGCAAGGGCAGCGGGACGCCCGTCAAGGGGATCACCTGCGTGATCCCGCCCATGTTCAGCAACGCCTGGACCGTGATCCACGTTGTGATCCCCGTCGCTACCAGGCGCCCGAAGTCGTCTCGCGAACGCCGCGCGACCTGAAATCCCCGGAACATGAGGATCATGTAGAGCAGCAGCACCGCCACCGTCGCGATGATCCCCATCTCCTCGCCGATGATCGCGAACACGCCGTCCGTATGGCTCTCGGGGATGTAGAAGAACTTCCCCCGGCTCGCACCCAGGCCCAGCCCGCTCACGCCTCCGTTGCCAAGCGCGATCAACGTTTGCAGCGTCTGGAAGCCGCGTCCAAGCGGATCGACGTCGGCGTGGAAGAACGCCGTCAGCCGGTCGGCCCGGTAGCCGGCCGCCGTCGCCAGGAACGCCATGCAGAGCGAGCCCGCCGCGCCCAGCGCGAACATCTGCGTGACCGACGCGCCCGCGACCCAGAACATCGTCACCGTGATCAGGCAGATGATCAGCGTGGTGCCAAGGTTCGGCTCCAGCATGATCAGCGCGCCCACCACGCCGATGATCACCACGAACGGGATGAGGCCGTGCTCGAAGCTCTTGAGGTCGTCGCCTTTCCCCGAGAGCCAGGCCGCCAGGTAAATGATCACGGTCAGCTTCGCGAACTCCGCCGGCTGGATGCCCAGCTCGCCCGCGCCCAGCCAGCGCCGCGCACCGCCACCCTCGACCCCAATTGTGAGGACTGCCACCAGCGCAACGATCGTTCCGAACATAATCGGTAACGCCAGCAGTTTGTACTTCCGGTAGTCCGTGTGGCTCGTTGCCAGGAGCAACACGCTCCCAAGCACGGCCCACGCCGCCTGGCGCACGATGTAGTGGTTCGAGTCTCCGAACTTCGCCAGCCCGATGACAAAGCTCGCGCTGTAGACCGCGACCAGCCCCGTGACCGTCAGCACGGTCGTCAGCGCGATCAGCGCATAATCCGGGCGCCCGGCGCGCCATTCCCCGGTTCCCTGCGCGGCGGCTATGATGTCACCTCCGCGGAAAAGCCCGGTAGCGCTCGAACCAGCTGGCGGAACCGCTCGCCCCGCGCCTCGAACGTCGGGA
>JAKALX010000375.1 GCA_021823905.1 Chloroflexota bacterium
GGGCGAGCGAGCCGACGGTCATGGTCCCGGCCACGACGGGTGGGTCGCTGACCATGAGGTCGCCGGTTGCATACTGCTGGAGCGTTCGCACCAGGCGGTTCTGCTGGAGGCTCTGGCGGGCGGCGTTTTCGAGGAAGACGCCGATCAACACCAGCCAGGCGCCGCCGAGCGGGTCGCGGGCGATGAACACGTCCACGGAAAGCAGGGCGAGGCCGCCCATCGCGATCATCGCCCAGGCAATCGCGCGCCCGGTCCAGGCGGCCATGCTCGTCGCGCGGTTGTAATTGCCCGTTATGAGCCAGACGAGGGAGCGGAAGACGCGGCCGCCGTCCATGGGGAAGGCAGGGAGGAAGTTGAAGACGCCGAGGACGAAGTTCATCCAGGCGAGCCAGAAGAGGACGAAGTCGACGGCGCGGGTGTCCTGGCTGCCCAGCACGAACCAGCCGCCGAGGAAGACGAAGCCGAGGACGAAGCTCGTGAGGGGGCCGGCGGCCGCCATCAGCAGCTCGGCGCCGGGCCGCGCTGCTTCGCGCGTAATCTGGGCGACGCCGCCGAAGAGGAAGAGCGTGATGCTGCGAACGGGGATCTTGTAGGCGCGCGCAACGACGCTGTGCGCCAGCTCGTGGAGGATGATCGAGCAGAAGAAGAGGAGGACAGAGGCGGCCGCCATCAGGAAGTGGGTCCGTGAGCTGGCCGTCTGGAGCGCCTCGGGGAAGACCTGCGTGGCCAGCACCCAGGTGGTGAGGCCGAACAGCAAGAACCAGCTCGGATTCACGAGGATTGGGATTCCGAGGAGCGAGCCGAGCCGAATGTTCCGCATCTCGCTATCCACTATACACAGGAGGGGGAAGGGAGAAGGGAGGAGGGAGGAGGGAGTGGTCTAGCCGGCGAGCTTCGACTCGACGAGATCCACGATGAGCTTGACGCCCAGTGCGTTGCCGATCGCTTCGAGCGTGGAGATTCGCGGCTCTACACCGCCGGCCTCGAGTCGGGCCAGGGCCGACTGCGAGGTGCCGACCCGCGCCGCGAGTTGCGCCTGGGTGAGCCCGCGTTCGGTGCGCAACTCCCGGACCCGGGAGCCGATCTCGAATGAACGGCGGGCCCGTTCGTACCCGGCGTGCGCGGCCGGCAGATCGAGGCGCTCTTTCCGAAGCTGGCTCCAGGTGGTCATGTCAATCCTCCTCGGCGGTGTGTCCGCGGGCAACGCAGGCCTCCATGGCCTTTCGCGCTCGTTCTATCTGGGCTCGCTCCCGTTGCGCCGTCTTTTCGAAAACGGTCAGGAGGACGATTCGACGTCCCGTGGCAATGAAGTAGCTGATTCGGAATGGCCTCTCACCTAGCCAGAAACGCAGTTCACGCAGCTTGCCATCGAGCTGGCTCGTATACGGGTAGCCGAGCGTGGCGCCCCCTCGCCCAGGAGATCCACATACAACGCCACGCGGCCGAACTCCTCGTCCGGCAGGGCGCGCAACCAGTCTTCGACCTCCGGTTCGAGCTCGACCTCGCCCCACATTCACATATCATAGTTGATATCCGGAAGAAGGGGAGCAGCCTCTGTTCCGCCCGCTGGTACACTACGGAGCATGACGACGGCGACCTCTTTCATCCGCGAACGCGCGGCGGCGGCGCGGGCCGCTTCGCGCAGGCTTGCGAACCTCTCGACGAAGGCCAAGAACGACGCACTCCTGCGGATCGCGAGCCTCCTCGAGTCCGAGCAGGAGCCGCTGCTGGCGGCGAACGCGAAGGATCTCGAAGCGGCGCGCGAGGCCGGCCTCGACGCCTACTTCATCGAGCGTCTGACGCTGACGCCCGACCGGCTGCGCGGCATCGCCTCGGACACGCGCGCAGTTGCGGCCCTGCCCGACCCGGTGGGCGAGGTCTTCGATTCGCGGACGCTGCCGAACGGGCTGCTGATCGGGCGGCGGCGGGTGCCGCTGGGCGTGGTGGCGTGTATCTACGAGTCGCGCCCGAACGTCACGATCGACATCGCGGCGCTGGCGCTGAAGAGCGGCAACGCGAGCATCCTGCGCGGCGGCAAGGAGGCGCGCCACAGCAACGCCGCCCTGGGCGAGGTGATCCGCCGGGCGCTCGAAGGCAGCGAGGTCCCGGCCGAGGCGGTGCAGGTGGTCGCCGACCCCGATCGGGCGCACGTCGAGGATCTGCTGAAGGCGCACGACCTGATCGACGTGATCGTTCCGCGCGGCGGGCCGCAGCTCATCGAGCACGTGCGGATGAACGCGACGATGCCCGTGATCGCGCACGGCGACGCGGTCGTGCAGATCTACGTCGACGAGTTCGCGGACGTCGAGAAGACCGTGACAGTGGTCGACAACGCGAAGACGCGCCGCTACAGCATCTGCAACGCGGTGGATACGCTGCTGGTGCACGCGGCGATCGCGCCGGCGTTCCTCGACGCGCTGCGCAATTGCTGGGGAACGAAGATCACGCTCATCGGCGACGACCGCGCGCTGGCGTTGTTGTCGCCTTCCGGCGACGTCCCCGTGGAGCGGGCGACGGAAGAAACCTGGAAGACCGAGCACCTGGCGCTGCGAGTTGGCGTGCGGATCGTCGATTCGATGGACGAGGCGATCGAGCACATCGAGTGCTATGGCAGCCACCACAGCGACGCGATCCTGACCGAGAGCTACACGAACGCGATGCGGTTTGTCGACGAGGTCGACTCGGCCTGCGTCTACGTGAACGCGAGCACACAGTTCACGGACGGCGCGCAGTTTGGGCTGGGCGCCGAGGTGGGCATTTCGACGCAGAAGATGCACGCCCGCGGGCCGATGGGGTTGCGCGAGATGACCAGCTACAAGTGGACCATCTTTGGGAATGGGCAGGTACGGCCGCTATGATCGACTTCGAACGGGAATGCCGGACCCCTTACTCCGAGGCCTACACCATCCTTGAAGAGGGCGGGATCGTCGGCCGCATCGACCTCCACTTCCAGGGCGCGAACGTTTACGGCACGCTCTGCACGACGGCGGACGCGAACGAGACGCGCATCCAGGAGCTGATCGACGCGATCGACGAGCGCCTGGTGATGACCGCCGATCCGTATCGCGAGGATTTCGTCGTGACGGTCTGGCGCGGCTCTCCGGCGGGCGTCTACACCGATACGGACGAAGACGACGAGGACGAAGACGAGGACACGTTCCGGCTGAATTGACAAGAAGCCCCGGCGGATTGGCAGGAAGCGGCTGAGTTTGAAGATGTCCCAAACATTCTGGTTGCGCGTGTCACTACTCCTTCCGCTCGCCGTCGGGCTCGAAGTAGCGTTACACGTGACCGCTAGCCTCTCAGCCGACGTAGGGAGCGTGGGAGCGTTCGTCACCGCAGTGGGCACCTTGTACAGCGTGCTCGCGGGCTTCACGGTGGTGTCCGTTTGGACAGGCTTCACCGACACGGATCGCGCAGTCAAGCGAGAAGCACGCGCCCTCTCTGAGCTCTGGCGATACGTTGGCTACGTTGGAGACTCGGCGGGTGTCACTCGGGCTCGAACCGCGATCGAGGCCTACCGCGAAGAGGTCATCGGCAAAGAATGGGAAGCGACAGTTCGCCGCGAGTCACCATCCGCAGCTGAGGACGAATTCTTGGCCATGGTGGATGCGGTCGCCGGGATAAAGGTGGCGACAGCGAGGGACGTGCCCGCTTGGACAGAGGCCTTGCGGATGCTCGGAGATGTTAGTGATGCTCGCGGTGAGCGTGTCATCCTCATCGGCCTCAGAATGCCCCGACTGTTGAGATGGCTGCTTTACACGGCGACGCTCAGCCTCCTTGGAGGTGTGCTGCTTCTCGGGTTTGATTCCGCCGTGGTCGGGGGGCTTGTTGTTGGATTCACCGTCACGGTAAGCCTCTTGGTTCTTGAAGTGATCGACGATATTGACGATCCGATCGGCGGAGCTTGGGGAATAACGTTCGACCCCTTCGCTCGTATTCGGTTCCATGACAGTTGATTGGCCCCTCCCGCGCCGATGTTGTTCGCGGGCCGTTCCGTCTAGGAGTCTGCCGGTTTAGTGGCCCGTAAGGTATAGACTCATGATCATTTTGGTCATGAGGCCATATCGTGCGTACACCCCGGACCAGGCATTTCTCCTGCCGCCAGCGCTGA
>JAKALX010000376.1 GCA_021823905.1 Chloroflexota bacterium
TCACCAACGCCGTGATCCTGTCAAGCGTCACACCTTTGGCCCGGAGAGGATCGAGCGGCGCCAGCCGGATCTTGCGGTCAATCGCCCGAGCTGCCCCTTGACTGACCTCGACACCGGCGCGCTGTGTGGCAATGTACGCCCACTCCGGCGGTGTGAAGCCGAGCATCGCCCGGAGAACGATGAGGACGATGGGTTGTTTCGTGGCCAGGCCAAGCACCGGGCCAGCCGAGAGGTCACTGAAGCCAGCCGTGACGCGCTTTAGCGCTTCATAGCCTTGCTCGAAGACGGGGTACTCCACGAACCCCTCGCCCTTGGGCATGACCAGGAACTCGGACTCCAGGCACGAGAACACCGCATCAACGAAGGAATCCGGATTCGCCTTGATCTCGCCCGCGGTCGCTTCAAAAGGAAACTTCATCGTCCTCCACCTCGTACGCAGCGACGCCCTCGAAGACAAGAGCGTCGTGCGCGAACGGTGCCCTGCTGAAATCGGTGCCGAGCGCCTCCTCCACCTTCGCAGGCCCACCAAGCGCCACAAGCTCCTTGGTCACCAGCTCAAGCTTGGTACCAACGGGCAACGCTGCTTCCCACCGACTGCGGAGACGCCAGATCGCCAGCCTGATCAGATGGCCGTTGATAACACAACGGATGTCGCCTCGGGTGGGTTTCAGGTCTGCGCTCAGCAGGGCCTGGATGTCCCGCTTCACAAGTGCGGCGATCCCCGCGGCTGAATCCGCCAGCACGCTTCGTTGAATCTTGCCCGTCAACCGACAAACAAAGACCGTGTCCACTACGGAGGAGCCTGTGCCACTGATGTGAATTGATGCGCCCATCTCCGCGGGACAGGGAAGCGATGCTGAGCACGTCAATCCCGAATCAAGGATGGCCACGGCGACAGGATAATAGGCGTCCAGCCGGTTGTGATGGTAGGTGAACGCGAGCGGCCGCCCGGGTTTGAGGGCGTGGGCCATTCGCCGGAGGACCTGGGAGAGGCCCTCGGTGAAATGGCTCAAGCCCCGCGCCATGGTGACGTTGCCTGTAAGCTCCTCTGAGTTGCGGGTTGAGGGGAGCTTGAACGCGGGCTCCTCGGTCGCCGCAAGGCGGCGGAGCCAGACGTAACAGAAATCCATCAGCTCGGCGTACTGGACGTTGCCGAAGTAGGGAGGGTCAGTGAGAACGGCGTCGAGAGACCCCGCAGGCAGATCAACAGTCGTCGCAGTGGCAGCGTGCAGATCGACCGCCCTGTCCTGATCGGTAGACTTCCCGTTGCGGCGGTCGCCGATCCACTCGCCGGGTATCGCTACTTGAAGCTTCTGAGAACCGCGCTGTACGACCTCAAAAGGCTGGTCACAGTACGCCTTTGCGCGAGCAAACTTGTCGATGATGTTTGACCAGCCCCCGCTCCCGACGTTGCCGTCGCCCTTCTGTATCCCGAGGAGGTTCGATTCGCAGGCCACAAGGCCGACCGGGAAGCCGTGAACGGAAAAGATATCAAGCGACTTGAGCGCCATGGTGTCGTAGCGACAGAGCATGTTCTGGTACCGGAGCAGGTCAGACAGGTTAGTCGCGAGGGCGTTGCGCACCCGCTGATCCGGGACCGCGCCGATGAGTTCACAACTCAGCTCAAGGCCGAGGAGCTGCCGGTCGTTGAACATTTCGCGATAGTGCTGGTAGCCCCATCGGTGGAGGCGATCTGTTTCGTCACCATCCGGGATTGCATCGTCCGGGACGAAACGAGTTGGACACCGTTGCCGCCGCGAGGCTGCCTCGTCTGCCCTTGTCAGATCCGCATCGTCAGGCTTCTTGAAGAACCGTCCCCTGTGATGCGAACGGCACTCACGGCAGTGGTACTCGATCGCAAACATGCGGTGTTTGGGAGGGCCAGCACTTGGTTCTGGATAGGAATTGGCAGTCCCGCACTTGGGGCAGAGGCATGAACTGCGACCTGCCGGTCCGGCAAGAAGCAAAGCGCTGCCACAATCCGAGCACTTCCCGGGCTTGTGGCGATCGTTTACCTCGGCCAGAGCGCCGCAGTTGCTGCAGAGCAGCACATTCTTCGGGTGCCGGCGATTCTCGGCGACGAGGTAGCCTGGAAAGAGATCCATTTCATGGGTGCACTTCCGGCAACGCAGGGTCTTCACCCACAAGAAGTACTTGACATGGGCAGCCGTTGACCCGCAGGAAGTACACCTCGTACGATAAAGCTTGCCCAGTTCGTGCTCAAGGCTGGCCATGAGTTCGGAAGCCGCACGCCGATAGGCTGGGAGGTCGAGATGTTCGATCTCTTCCCGCACGATCCACCACGCCATCGGGTTGATGTCCCAGCCGAGGACGTCGCACCCGACCCGGTTCGCCTCAATGAGCGGGGTGCCGCCGCCCATAAACGGGTCAGCAACTCGTAGACCCCGAAAGCAGTTGCCTTGATAGAACAGATCACGAACGGGCGCGGAGCCAAACTCGGAAAGGAGAAGCCCCCGGAACAACGTCCCCGGCCTGCGGGCGAACCACTTGTGGATGGCAATGATAGGCCGATAGTTCTGCTGGATTTGCTTCTCCCGGAGGGCCAGGGCCGCAATGAAGCGGACATCGAAGTCCTTTTCGATCGTCACTGTTCAGTGTCCGCGTCGATTGTAGCTCGATTTCGGCGTCTCCCGGGGGTCTGAGCGTCGGCATCGGTACCTCAATCAGAAGCCAATCCGTACCTCAATCAGAAGCCAAGGTGAAGTAGAAGGGCACAATCCTCCCGTATTGCTCGGATGGATCCATCTACTCGACCGCCGCGCCTCCGACTTGTCCGCGTAGCCTGTTGACGTCCTTCGCGGGGGGGGCGCCGAAGTAGCGGCCGTACTCGCGGCTGAACTGGGAGGCGCTGGCGTAACCCACGTTGCGGCTCGCGATGCCCGCGTCCATCATCTTCGCCAGCATCAGGCGGCGGGCCTCCTGGAGACGCAGGGTCTTCTGGTACTGCAGCGGGCTCATCGACGTGACCGCCTTGAAGTGTTGGTGGAACGAGGACACGCTCATGTGCGCGAGGGCGGCCAGCTCCTCGACCTTCATCGGCTCGGCGAAGTTCTGCCGCAGCCAGGCGACGGCCCTGGCGACGCCGTCCACGCCGGAATCCGCCATGCCGATCTGCGCGATCCGGGCCCCGATCGGGCTGAGCAGCAGCCGGATCAGGATCTCGTCGATCATCAGGGGTCCGAGCAGGTCGTCGCCGGCTTGCCCGATCAGCTCGACCAGCCGGGTCGCGGCGACGACGATGCTCGCGGTGACCTCGCCGAGGAGCACGGCGCGGCTGTCTCCGGCGCGAGGCAGTCCGTCGGGATAGACCTTCAAGACCAGCTCGGCCACCTTGTGCGGATCGAGATCCAGCGTCAGCCCGAGGAACGGCGCGGCGGGGGTGGCCCGAACGACCTGGGCCGCGACAGGCAGATCGACGGAGACCGCGATGAGGCGCGACTCGTCATACTCGTAGGTCTCCTTCCCCAGCATCACGCGCTTGGCGCCCTGCGCGACGATGCAGAGGGACGGACGGAGCACGCCGTGGACCAGCTCGGTATAGACCTTGGAGCGGCGGACGACGTGGACGCCGGGGACGCGCAGATCGAAGGTGCCGTCGTGCGGGGCGAACGCCTTGAGCAGGCCGGCCAGCTTGACGACGTCCGCCGCGTTCGACCCCATGAGGGTGGTCAGCTTGGGCGACTTGGACCTAGAGGATTCCATATTCAGCGCCTCCTCGGCGGGGTATCCGAAGTCTATCGTCTCCGGTCATTCTGCTGAACGTCGCGCGACAAACCGCTGTCATCGCGAGTCCTGCCGGAGGCGGGACGAAGATCCCGAGGTCACCCCGATGACGTCGGGATCGCCGCGTCGGCCGCTCGCCTCGCGAGCGGCCTCCTCGCGATGACACCAAGCCCCCTGGGAAGGACGGTGAATTGGCATGACCTGCTACGGGCGGCGTGCCGCGAGCTGCTCCTTGGCGACGGCCATGGCGGTCACCGCGCACGGCCAACCCGAGTAGAACGCCAGATGGGTGATGGCTTCGACCAGCTCCTCCTTCGTGACCCCGTTCTCCAGCGCCCGGCCGAGATGAAAGCGGAGCTGGT
>JAKALX010000377.1 GCA_021823905.1 Chloroflexota bacterium
CGACCTTGAGCGTCCACTGTTCCGACACTTGCTTGAGCGACTGGCCCAGCGCGACGCTGCTGTACTTCAACGTCCGATCGATCATCCGCTTCGTCGCCTTCTTCGCGACCTTGCGGAAAAGGGGTTCGTACTTGGCCAGCAGACCATTCAGAGCTGTCCTGAGCTTCACGCTCAGGTTCTCATCCATTGCCGAATCAGCGGCTCCAGACCACTCGCGCTCGATCGTCTTTCGGGTCTCGTCGCACATCCTGCGAATGACAGGCAGGATTGCATTGATGTAGTCCGCCTCGATCCCAGCATTCGGGCGAAGAACGCCGCCCTCAATTCTGGGTCGCTTCGGATTCATTGATGTCGGACGGCGCCGGCTTGTTCAGGCGCGGCTCGGCGCGTTCGGCGTTGGTCTGCTCGGCCTCGGGGTCGTCCTCTTCGAGATCCTCGGGCGCCATCTGCGAGATGCCGTGATACCCCGAGCTGACATCCTTGGCGATGCGGTCGCGTTCGTCTTGCCCGTCGATCGCGCCGGAGGCCACGAGAGCGGCTCCGGTCTGCGCCTTGACGAGGTTCTCGTCGGCGACTTCCTTGGCGGTCGGGCTGTCCAGCGGACGCCATTCGACGGTCGTCTCGATCGGCTTCATCCCGAGCTTCGGGGCCACGAACGAGCGCATGCACAGCAGATGGTGCCGCTCGATCAGCGGCGTCAGGTCGTGGGCCTGGATGCTCTCCAGTTCCTCGTGGTAGCTGGCTTCCTCGTATTCGCCCGTCGCGTTGAAGCCTTTCGGGGTCGTGCCGAGCAGCTTCGTCGCGGGCACGTTCGCGGCAGCGGCGACGATCTGATACTGCGTCATGATCACGCTGTCCAGATCACCGAGGGCAACGTCGTACTGTTGGAACTCGTCGCCCTCTTTGTCGCCCATCTTTACCGAGTAGTTGTCTCGGTAGCTGATCCAGTCGTTCAGCCTGGCAATGGCCGCGTCACCACCGGCTGCGAACTTGCTCATGTCCGTCAGCCAGACGTTCATACGCTTGGTCTGCGCGAGCTGGGGCGCCTCGTTGGCTACCCGTTCCGCCGCATAGACCCGCTCCATGATCTGCTGCGGCACCGGGACGCCGCCGTACAGGTAGGCTGGCTTCAGGATGTCGACGGGCTCGTCATGGCGGTAGATCACCAAATGGCTGCGGTGATACCGCCGGCCATTGATCTGCCACCACGTAGGCTCATAGAAGTGCTTCGTGTCCGGCTGGGCCGCGGCGTTCTGGTCGAGAAGCGGGGCTGTCCAGTACGGGTCGATCTGAACGATGCCCTTGTAGCTGCCGGGTTGAACTCCATCGGCGTTGAACGGCTTCTCGTAATACTCGGGGTCCGTGCTGTCGACCTTGAACAGCGCGATCCGAATCCCGAAGATCCGGCCCATGCGAAGGAACTGTTCGAGGTTCCACCGAAGCCGCATCGCACGGTCCAGCCGGGCCAGCATCTTGACCGCATCGGGGTCGAGTTCGTCACCGTCAATGCTGATCGGGTCGAAGCCATTACGGATCGCGTCCCGGCCGGGCATGGAACAAGCCTTGTTGATCAGCCAGTGCTGCGAGATCAACGCACAGAGCTGGTGGCCGATGAACCCCTGGTTCACGTACCACATCGCGAGAGCGTCGGGGATGTTCCCGGTCAGGCCTCCGCTGATCTTCAGCCCGTACCCGCTCATGTCGTCCTGAGCGCCTTCAATCGTGGGGTGCGGCATTTTCGCCAGCACCCCACGGATGGCGTCCCGAACGTCGACTCGCGGGGCTCCGTCCCCCGCGTGCGTCGTCCAAAAGCTGGCGCGCTCCCGCTGCACGGCTGGGGCAGCGGGTTTGCGGAGCCAGTTGAACATGCGTCGTGATCCTGTATGCTGTGCGCCCCACTTCTGAGGCTTCGATGGAACGCTGCCGCGAGTGCCGGTTCTGGCACTTCGATGATCTGGAGCCGAAACAGGCCCTGACCTACGGCGAGTGCCGGCGCTTTCCGCCGGTCAGGGTGCAGAGCTACGAAGCCCTGTCGCCTCTCGAAGAGTCTTCGTGGCCGCTGGTCGAAGAGGAAGAGTGGTGCGGCGAGTTCAGCCGAAGAACGATCGACGCACCACAATCAAGTCGCTGAAGGCCCGGGACAGCGCGTCCACTTGGTCATCGTTCGACCCGTTCGGGAACATCCGCATCTCGTTGATCAGGTCGTCGTTCCACGGAGCTTTGACCATCAGGACGTTGCCGACGTTGACCTGAGCGGCGAACGGCTCGGCCCGGGTGATCTTGTCGCCCGACTCCGGGGACGTTGAAACCTTGAAGCCCTGAAGCTGTCGGGTCAGGTACAGAACCTGCGTCTTGCCAGCCTGCCCCGGGTCTTGCGGAAGCCCGACCTTGGTATGTCTTCCATCCCGCTCGGCGGTGTTCCTGATCGCTGCATCTCGCTCGTCAGGGCCGACCCGAATCCTAACCATGTCGGCGATCACGAACCTGCCGTCCGGCATCTTCCCGATCTTGGCGCCTGCGGTGAAGTCGCCGTCAGTGGTCGAAGCCAAGTCCCAGCCGCGCACCCAGTCGGTAGCCTGATACGGCACTTCCGGGATGATCTGGATCTGGTCCGGCTTGAACAGGCCACCTTCAGGAGGCGCCGGACGCTGCCGGTACTGCCCTGCGAAGTGGTAGGGGCTCGCCTTCTCCATCCGCTGGAGAGTCTCGGCGTCGTGCTTTTCGGACCAGAGCGGCGTTCCGTCCTCGTTCCAGACCGGGAGAATGACGCTCTCCCACTTCTCGCCATTCCCCCCGCGTAGCAGCCAGCCAGCGAGGTCGTCCTCGTGCAGCCGCTGCATGATCACGATGATCGGCGTCTCGGGGCTGTTCTTCCGGCTCTCCAGTGTGCTTTGGAACCAGTCCAGCACCGAGGCCCGGATCACGTCCGAGCGAGCCTCGTCCGCCTTGTGCGGGTCATCGATGATGATCGCGCCGCCGAACCCTGGGCGGTGCTTGCCAGCGCCGAAGCCGGTGATCGTGCCGCCCGTGCCGGTCGCGTACATCACGCCGCCGGCTGTCGTCGTCCAGTGCGCCCGAGCGTCAGTCTGCAGCTCGCAGGCTGGGAAGATCTCTCTGTACGCCTCGTGCTGCACCATCGCGCGGACTGCCGCGCTGTTGTTGATCGCCAGCGTTCCGCTGTAGCTCGCGTGGATGAACTCGGCATCCGGGACGTGGCCCATGCACCAGGCCACGAAATTCACCACCGCAAGCTCGGTCTTCGAGTACCGCGGCGGGATATTGATCACCAGGCGCTTGCATTCGCCGCGGTAGACGCGCATCAGCGCATCACAGATCAGCTTGTGGTGCGGCGCCCGCTGCCATTCATATCCTCGCCGCTTTAGGAACATCCAGCGCGCGAAGTAGTACAGATTCCGGCGCGCCATGTCAGACGCGACCATCTCCTGCTCGAGAGTGAACTGCACGCTAGACCTTCGCGGCCATTTCCTCCGCGACTCGCTCGTATTCGTCCAGGCTCATCGACACGCTGCGCATCGGGCCGCCGTTCTTCCCGGACAGTTCAACGCCCTGAATCGACTTCCCGTGCGCCCGGTCGAGCATCTCTTTGATCGCGGCGACCCTGGCCGCCTTCGGCGCGGACCTGTCCGACATGATCTCGGCCAGAGTTTCGATCGCCTGGGCCGTGTAGGACTGAGCCAGAGCTTTGACTTCGGCGGTCGCCTTGTTCGGCACTCCCCGCTTTCTGCCAGCTCCCGGCCTAGCCCCTCCAGCCACTTGATTTCCTTGAAAGATCTTGAAAAAAATTCATGACGCCGGCTTGACCACGCTGTACCCCAGCGCCTCAAGGTGAGCGATCTCCGCCTTCACCCGATCTTCTTCCCCGGTCACGAATGCCAGGAAGGCATGGATGTGCTGGTGGAGCGCCGCATCGATCGATTGCAGATGCAACGTGGCGTAGCTCTGGAGGTCAGAGAGTGTCATGGGGAATCCTTGGTGTTGCCGGCGCCTGCCGCGTTTACCCGGCCGAGGACCGGACGCTGTACCGCAGCGCCGGCTGCCGCTGATGCTCAAATGACGCATCCAGCATGGAGGCGCCGCTTT
>JAKALX010000016.1 GCA_021823905.1 Chloroflexota bacterium
TTCTTCCATCACGCCGGGGCCGTAGTTTTCGACGAAGACGTCGAACTTCGGCACGAGCGCCAGCAAGGTCTCGCGGCCCCGACGGTGCTTGAGGTCGAGGACGACGCTCCGCTTGTTGGAGTTGTAATTAAGGAAGTACTGGGAGTCCTCGTCGCCGTGGGCAAAGGCACGGCGGCCCGGGTCTCCGCGCGGCGACTCGATCTTTACGACGTCGGCGCCAAGCCATGCAAGCGCCTGGGTACAGGACGTGCCCGCTTCGTACTGGGTCATGTCGAGGACGCGCAGGCCCTCGAGCGCTGCTGCCATTTCGATGTTCCTCTCCCGGTGGTTGCCCGTTCCGCCGCGGACGCAGCGGATACTACGCTCGTCGCCGCTGCCTGCGAAGGATCCTGTCTCTCGAACGCAAGACCGTGGGGCAAGTCGATTCGGTCGTAGTCGCGAACCAGTTGCGCCGGGTGCCCCGACGTTGGCGAGCGACGGGTGCCGGTAGTCGCGCCCCGTGCGAACCTGACGCCATCAGACTGTGGCTGTGGAAGCCATGCGAAGGAGATCATCGTGCTCAAGACCAGGTTCACCGAGATGTTCGGCATCGAGCATCCCATCGTTTGCGGCGGCATGACGGGTGTCGGCACCGCCGACCTCATCGCCGCCGTGGCCAACGCCGGCGCCCTCGGCTTTCTCACCGCCCTCACGCAGCCCACGCCCGACGCGCTCCGCAAGGAGATCCAGCGTTGCCGCGAGATGACCGATCGCCCCTTCGGCGTGAACCTAACGATCCTCCCGACGATTAATCCCGTTCCCTATGACGAATACCGCGAAGCGATCATCGACAGCGGCATCAAGATCGTCGAGACCGCTGGCAGCAACCCCGAGCCGCATCTCCCGTCGTTCAAGGCCGCGGGCATCCGGGTCATCCACAAGTGCGTTGCCGTCCGCCACGCCGTCAAGGCCGAGAAGATCGGCGTCGACGCGATCAGCATCGACGGGTTCGAATGCGCGGGCCATCCGGGCGAGGAGGACATCCCCGGCCTCGTCCTGATCCCGGCTGCCGCCGACCAGCTCCGCATTCCGCTGATCGCCAGCGGCGGCTTCGCCGACGGCCGCGGACTCGCCGCCGCGCTTGCCCTCGGCGCGGACGCGATCAACATGGGCACCCGGTTCATGGCCACCGTCGAGGCCCCGATTCACGAAAACGTGAAGCGCCAGATCGTCGCCAACGACGAGCGGGCCACGGACCTCATCTACCGCAAGTTCCACAACACGGCCCGCGTCGCGAAGAATGCCGTCTCGCAGGAGATCCTCCGCATCTCGCAACAGCCCGACGCGAAGTTCGAGGACATCGCCTCCCTGGCGTCTGGCGCGCGCGGCCGCGTGAACGTCATGGAAGGCGGAGATGTCGAGGGCGGCATCTGGTCGGCCGGAATGTCCCAGGGTCTTATCCATGACATCCCGACCACGCAGGAGCTTGTCTCTCGCATCGTCCGGGACGCCGAGGACATCGTCCGCGCGCGCCTCGTGGGAATGCTGCGGTAGAGCCCCGTTAACCGCCTGGGCCCGAACCGGCAAGGGTGAGGGCCCAGCCGCCGGCGCGTGAGTTTGCTCAGCGCCCCTTGAAGACCGGTTCGCGCTTCTGGAGGAACGCCTGGACGCCCTCCTTGTGGTCTTCCGTCGCGAACATCCGGTTGAGGGTCGCGGCGTTGTCAGCGACGTGCTCGTCGGAACCTCGCCCAAAGCCGCGGTACATAAGCCGCTTCGTCTCGCGGATGGCGATGGGCGCTCCTTTCGAGAGTTCCTCGGCGACCGCGATGGCCCGCGCCCGGAGCTGCTCGGGCTCGACGATCTCGTCGATGAACCGGGTTGCTGCAAGTTCGTCCGCGTTCACCATCCTTCCGGACATGGTCCACTTGAGGGCGTTCTGAAGCCCGACGATGTGGGGAAGGATATAGGTCGCGGCGCCCGTGTCGGGCACCAGCCCCCGGAGCGGAAACGCCCACGAGCAGCGCGAGTTCGGCGTGCCGATGCGGACGTCGCACTGGGTCGCCAGCTCGACACCGAGCCCGACGGCGGCGCCGTTGATCGCGGCGACGGTCGGTTTGCCGATACGGGTCATGTCCCACGGCCCGGCGGTGTTCTTCGGTTGCTCGACCGGTTTCCGGCCGAGTGCCTGGTTGTCGTCGGCAAGCTCCTGGAGGTCAGTGCCCGCCGAAAAGGCGCGCCCATTGCCCGTGAGCACGACGGCGCGAACGTCGGCGTCCGCGTCGACGCTGTTCACGGCGTCGCGGAACAGGCCGAGCACGTTCCAACTGATGGCGTTCATGCGTTCGGGGCGATTGAACGTCACCACGGCGACCGTCCCCACGCGCTCGATGAGCAGATCTTCTGGCATGGTCGTCTTCTCCTGTTTCAGGTGTTGGCGGCGCGTTCGATGACGAGCGCCGCCCGGCGGATCAGCGCGGGAACACGTGTCTCGAACTCGGCGGCGCCGGGGTTGGAGGCAGTGCCCGTTTTGTAGTGGACGTAGAGTCCTTCGAGGATGATTGCCAGCTTCCAGAGCGCCATGGCGTGGTAGAACGGGAAGTTCCTTAGCTGACGGCCCGTCTTCTCGGCGTAGCGCGCGGCAAGTTCGTCCCGGGTCAGGAAGCCCGGCTCGGCGGTCAGCGGGATCGCCTCGCCGGGCACGACGACGTCTGGCCGTCCCCAGGTGTGGAGCAGCCAGCCGAGGTCGGCCAGCGGGTCGCCAATGGTGGCCATCTCCCAGTCGAAGATCGCGATGAGCCTGGCCGGCGCGGAAGGGGCGAACATAACGTTGTCGAGCTTGAAGTCGCCGTGCACCACCGTCGAATCGCCCGTTGCCGGGCAGTTTGCGCCGAGCCACGAAGACACCTCCGCCAGGCCGGGAAGCTCCCGGACCTTCCCGACGGTCAGATCGGCCTGGCTCTGCCAGCGTTTGAGTTGCCGTTCGATGTAGCCCTCGGACTTCCCCTGCAGCCCGGCCTTCGCCCAGTCCACGCTGTGCAGCTCGGCCAGCGCGTCGACCATCTCCTCGCCGATCCTTCGCCGGTCATCCATTGACTGCAGTGCTGCCGGAAGCTCCGCGCGGATGACGAATCCGTGTTGCCGCTCCATGAGGTAAAACGGGGCGCCGATGACCGACGCGTCCTCGCAGAGGACGACCGGGCGCGGGACGCGCGCGGCGGTCCCGTGCAGGGCCTTGAGGAAGCGAAACTCCCTCGCGACGTCATGCGCGGTCGGCAGCAGCGGGCCGCGCGGCGGCCTTCGGAGAACGTACTCCGCGCCTCCCCGGTACACGTAGAACGTCTCGTTCGAAAACCCCGCGATGTGCTTCTCAACGGTGGTCTCCGCGTGGTTTCCAAGCGCCCCGTCGAGGAAGCTCGCGAGAGCCGTCACGTCGACCAGCGCGGTGATGTCGGGTTCAGCCACTATGTTCTCCTCCCAATCCATGTACCCGGCGCCCGTACGGCTCGCGCAATAGGCTCCCACTTTCCGCCCGTATCGCGCGGCGCACGACGGATCTCCAGCAGGCCCTGGCTGACGGCCGTCACCAGGTGGCGCCGGAAGGTTTCCGCGCGTCGGCGGGCGCCGTGCCGTAGTCTCCGAACGGGCCGTCGCGCCAGTCCAACGCGGCTTTCAGCCCCTTTTCGCGTGCGATCCGACCGAACGTCTCGCCCCCGGGTCGTGCCCGCCCAAGCTCCTGGATGTCTCCGCCAACGGCGAGCGCCGTGCGCATGCCCATGATCTCGTAGACGCGGTTCACCTGGCGCTTGGTCATCTGCAGCATCGGCCCATCGACGTTCGCGATCCGTTCGGCGAATGCCTCGGTGACGGCGCACAACTGGTCCACGGGCACGGCCCGGTTGGCCCAGCCGAGCTGGACCGCCTCAGCGCCGGTGACGCTGTCGCCGGTATAGAGGAGCTCGCGCGCCTTCTTCTGATGCATCTGCCAGGGATGGTAGATGATGTCGACCGGCGTCATCGCGCGAACGGGCGGGTAGCCGATGATCGCGTCCTCGGCGACGAACATCAGGTCGCACATCGTTGCCAGCTCGGTGCCGCCGGCCAGGCAGAAGCCGTGCACCTGGGAGATGACCGGCTTGGTCAGCTCCCAGATCTGCCAGTAGCCCGAGAGCAGATGCTGTGGCCATTGGCCCTGACCGGGGTGAATCGGGCCGACGTTTGGCAGGCCGCTGCGCTTCTCGACGTAGTCGCGGTCGTCGGCTGTGTTTGAGATCCCCGAGAGGTCGTAGCCGGCGGAGAAAGCCCGGCCGGAGCCCCGGATGATGATGACGCGGACGTCCGGGTCGGCCTCGAAGTCCTTGAGGGCATTGAAAAGCTCGGCGCGCAGGTTGTGCGAGAGCGCGTTCATCTTCTCCGGCCGGTTGAGCTGGATGATGCCGTGGCGCTCGTTCTTCAGCGTAAGGATGTCCCGGTATGTTTCCACTGAGTCCTCCAGTTTGTGAATGCCGATGTCGTCCCGCGCGGGTCTGGCTACCCGCGGGGCAGGCCGAGGCCGCGGCCCGCGATGATGCCTCGCTGAATCTCGCTCGTCCCGCCAGCGATGGTTGTCGGAATGCTGCCGCTATAGGCGCGAGCAACGCGGCCTTCGTCCACTTCGTAGCCGGCCGAACCACGGAGCAGATAGCCTCTCAGGCCTAGGACGTTGAGCGCGTCGGTGTCGGCGCGACGATGGAGTTCGCTGCTGAACAACTTCACCATCGACGATTCGTAGTTCGGCACCTGCCCGCGGTCCTGGAGGCTTGCGACGTGGTAGGACATCTGGCGCGCGACCTCGCTGGCGACGAAGAGGTCGGCCAGCCTGGTCCGTTGGCGCGAGACAACGTTCGCCGCGCGCGCCATGGACACGAGGTCGAGGATCGCGAGCTGAACTCCAACGGCGCCGGCGATGCCCGAACGTTCGAAGTCGAGCGTCGTCATCGCCACGTACCAGCCCCGGTTCTCCTCGCCGATGCGGTAGGAGGCGGGGATGCGGACGTTGTCGAAGAACGTTTCGCAGAGCTCGTGGCCCCCGGCCATGTCGGTCATTGGCCGCACCTCGAGCCCGGGGACGTCGACCGGCGTCACGAAATACGAGATGCCGCGATGCTTGGGCGCCTCCGGATCGGTCCGCGCGAGGAGGAACATCCAGTTGCAGGAGGTTGCGTTGCTCGTCCAGATCTTCTGGCCGTTGAGGACGTACTCGTCGCCGTCCCTCGTTGCTCTGAGCTGGAGGGCGGCGAGGTCGCTCCCGGCCCCGGGCTCGGAAAACCCCTGGGAGTAGATGTGCTCGCCGTTGAGGATTCCCGGCAGCAGCTCTGCCTTCTGCGCATCGCTGCCGTGGAGGATGACTGTTGGGCCGACCATTTCCACGCCACGCGCCCCCGGGTGCGGCGTGCGCTGGAGGGCGAACTCCTCCTTCATGATGAACTGCTCCATCACCGAGAGGCCGAGGCCGCCGTACTCTTTCGGCCAGTGGGGAGCGAGCCACCCTTGTTTGGCTACCCTGCTCCGCCAGGCCTGGAACGTCTCGTCTCCGCCGCCATAGGAGTCAACCGCCGGCCGATGCCGGATCCTGTACTCCTCGGGCGCGTTGGATTCGACGAATCGCCGAACCTGCTCTCGCCAGTTCGCCTGTTCACTGCTATCCCGGTAGTTCATGGTGGTCCTCGACATGCCGCGTAGGAGGCGGTTCTGAGCCCGTCTCTCCCGCACGGCCACTGGCGTCGCATCATACGGGAGTCTCGGAGTGGGTGCGGGCCGGCGTCCGCCCGTCCAGGTCTTGAAGGCGCACGGGATGCACCGCCACGTACAGCCCCAGTAGACTCCGCTGCGGAGGGCCACCTGGATGAATGGCGAGCCGCTGCATACGAGGGTTCTCAGCGTGGCGAGAGGAGTGGCGGGTGGATACGCCCTGCGGTTGCTGGCCGACCTCGGCGCGGAATGCAGCCGCTGGGAATGGACCGCCGCGCGCCCCGGCGATTGGCCCGAGGACGACCTCTTCCAGGCGTATTTCCGCGAGGGCGTCGAGGAGGTCACACGGCGGCTCCCACTCGCTGAACTGCTTGAGCGAGCCGAATCGTTGGCAGCGTCGTTCGACCTGATCGTCACGGACTTCAGTCAGCAGGAGGTCGGCGAAGACGAGCTGGTGCGGCGTTTGCGGCGGTTCAACCCGTCCCTCGTCGTCGCCAATGTCGACCATTTCGGGCGAACCGGGCCCTGCGCAAGGTGGGCAGGCGACGAGCTGACCGACTACGCCATGGGCGGGTATTGGGCCATCGCGGGAGACCCGGGCGAGCCGCCGCTGCGTGTGCCCGGTTTCCAGGCGCAGTTCCACGGTGGTATGCAGCTTGCCCTGGCGTCCCTCGCGGCGTTGCGGCATGCGCGGCTGACCGGCGAGGGGCAGGAAGTTGAGGTATCAAGCCTCGAGGCGATGCTCGGGGCGCACTGGAGCACAACCGTCGCCTGGACGCACGAGGGGCGGGTGCTCAAGCGAGCGGGGTCCGACCTCTTCAAGGCGAACGATGGCTGGGTGTTCTTCTACCGGCTGGGGATGTACACGAACCTGCTGCTCCTGATCGAGCGGCCTGATCTGCTCGACGACCCGCGCTTCGATTCGATTACCGGCTGGCTTGAAAACGGGGAAGCGCTCTGGTCGATGGTCGGCGACTGGTGCAAGGACAAGAACGTCGACGACATCGTCAACACGGCCCAGGAGCTGCGAATTCCGGTCACGCCGATGACCACCGCGAGGACGCTCCTTGCTGACCCGGTCCTGGAGGAGCGGCGATTCTTCCGGGAGGTTGGGGGCGCCCGGCTCCCCGGACGGCCATATCGATGGACGGACAGTTGGGAGTTTGGGCCGGCGCCGTCGCGCTTGAGGGCGCTACTCGAGCAGCCCGCGACGGCACATCGAGCCGCGCCGATCACCTCATCACTTACGGGCAGTGGCGCCGGCGGGGCGGCGCTGGCCGGGATCCGGGTGCTGGAGCTGACGAACAACTGGGCGGGTCCGATAGCGGGCCGTCATTTGGCGGACCTCGGTGCGGAGGTCATCAAGGTGGAGCTTGCGACCAAGCCGGCCACCCGCGCGAGCCACTACCCGGGCGCGGAGCCCGGAAAGTACCACTGGAACCGGTCCGGCTACTTCAACGAGATGAATCGCAACAAGCGGGACGTCTCGCTCAATCTCGCCACGCCGCGTGGACGCGAGCTCTTTCTTCGCCTGGTCCAGCAGGCCGACGCGATCGTCGAGAACAACAGCGCTCGCGTACTGCCGAACCTGGGGCTTGGCTACGCGGAGCTGGCGGCCGTGAACCCTCGGCTGGTCATGGCCTCGATCAGCGGCTTCGGCGCAACCGGCGCGCGGCGGGATTGGGTGGCGTTCGGCTCGAACATCGAGGCAGCCTGTGGGCTGGCGGCGATCACTGGCTATGCCGGTGGCGTTCCTCAGCGAACGGGATCCTTCGTGGCCGACCCGATCGCGGGCGCGCATGCGGCGATCGCGATCCTGGCCGGACTTGAACGGCGCGACCGCACGGGCCTTGGCGCGCACATCGACATCGCTCTCACCGAGTCGGCGATGCCCTTCATGTTGTTGGCGTTCACCCACCTCCAGTCGACGGGCCAGGAGCTTCCCCGAAACGGGAACGCCGACCTGGACGACGCGCCGACCGGGGCCTACCGCTGTGCGGGGACCGACGAGTGGATCGCGATCGCGGTCCGGACCGACCAGCAATGGGCAGACCTGGCGCGACTCGCCGGCATCGACCCGGCGCCAGGCCTCACGAGGCAACTCCGCGTGCGGAATCGCGCGGCGATCGACGGGCAACTTGGACAGTGGACCGAGGGGTTGGAGCAGTACGAATGCTGCCGGCTTCTCCAGGGTTGCGGCGTGCCGGCCGCGCCGATCCTCCACAACTGGCAGCTGCACTGCGATCCCCACCTCTTCGCTCGGAACGCATTCATCCCGATCGAGCACCCGGACACCGGGGTTTTGCCGTACCCAGGATTCCCGTGGCGCCTGGGTGGCACGCCGCCAAGGCTCCGGTCAGCCGCTCCCCGATTCGCCGAGGGAAACGACTACGTCTTCCGCACGCTCCTCGGGCTGGGTGACTCCGAGGTGGCGGAGCTCTACGAGGATGGCACTACTGCGCTCGAACCCGTCGGAACGGTTGCCATCCGGGTCCGCTAACGGCTGCCGAAACCTTGCTGCTGGTCGGTTGTGGTCAGGTCCTCATGCTTGCGTGCCTGGCCAGCGGGCTGTGCAAGGGCCCAAGGAACATGACGTAGATCAGTTTCCTGCTCAACAGCCCCCCTTATTGTCCAGCCTGGCGCAGTCTTTTCCGCCGGGAGCGCGGCTGCACCGCCATTCAACGATTGAGGCCGACACACATGCCAGCATCCGACGCCTACGACGCTCTTGCCGAACGACATGGACATGGAGGCTCCGAGCGCTACCGCCGGATCCTCGAATTCGTCATGTCGCCCCGCCAGGCGCAACTTGCCGTGCAGCTCCCGGTGGCGCTCGACGAGCTGGCCGCCAAGGAGGGCCTGTCCGTTGAGACCGTCCAGGCAGAGCTCGACGATCTCTTCGTGAAGGGCGTCGTCTTCCCGCGGAATTTTGTGACACGCGAAACCTACCGTTTCGCCCGCGACACGATGCAGCTTCATGATGCGACGGAATCGCTCTGGCTCCTCGACGGGGTCTACACCCAGGAGCAGAGGAACCAGCTGTGGGCGTTGTGGTGGGACTTCTGCACGAATGAGTGGGACGCGAAGCGCATGCCGCAGATTGCGAAGGCGCCGCGACCGCCGCTGCGCATCGTCCCCGCTTACAAGGCGATCAAGGACATTCCCGGGATCTTGCCCTACGAGAACATGCACGAGATGGCCAACACCGCGGGCCTGGCGTCGGTCGTTTCGTGTTCGTGCCGCAAGCGCCAGGAGTCGCTGGGGAACACGTGCTCGCATTCGCACGACATGAACTGCATCCAGTTCAACCGGGCGGCGGAGTACGTCCAGGGCCGGGGCCACGGCAAGATGCTCTCGAAGGAAGAGGTGCTGAGCCTCATCGACCAGACGGAGGACGACGGCCTCGTTCACCAATGGCCGAACGCAGACATGATGATCACCAACACGCTCTGCAGCTGCTGCGACGACTGCTGCGTGTTCTTGCTGCCCATGCGCGAGCACGGCGTCCCATGGACCTCCTACTATGCGAAGAGCCGCTTCGAGCCACGGAACGACATCGACCTCTGTGACGGCTGCCAGGACTGCATCGAGCGCTGCCAGTTCGACGCGCTGACGATGGAAAAGGTCGCCGGGTACAAGAAAATGAAGGCGATCGTCGATTCCGAGAAGTGCATGGGTTGTGCCGTTTGCGTCCTCGTCTGCGAGCCGGGCAGCCTCAAGATGGAGATCGTGCGACCGCCCGAGCACATCCCTCACCTTGCACACGCTGGCGAGGGTCATTCCCACGCGTAGGCCAGGCGGAAGCCGGCCGGCTGAGGTGGAGCCATGCACGAAGCCTGCATCGATTCCGAACTCTGCGACGGTTGCCAGGACTGTCTCGAATGCTGCGTCTACGACGCGATCGCGCTCGTCAGGATGCCGCCATCAAAGCGGTTGAAGGCGGTCGTCGATCTCGACCGCTGCTGCGGCTGCCTTGCCTGCGGGCCACCGATTTGTCCGCAGGATGGGATTGAGCTCAGGCGAATTCGCGCGTAGCGCCTGGCCGCCCTGTCAGCTGTGCCGCGCCTCGGTTCACCTGGTGCCCTCCAGTTCGCGCCGTACCGTCTGCTGGCAGGCAATCGCCGGGATCTCCATTGCGTGCTGGTTGTGGCGGAACCCACAGCGAAACTGGCCAACCAGATAGCTCGCGAAGAATCGCAGGGCGCCCAGTTCGCGCGCCTGGCCGACGTGATACGCCTCGTGCGCGATCAGCGCGAGCCCCCATGGCTCGGTCTCCTCGAACTTGCCACGCCGGAAGACGACGAACCGCCCGAACGTGATTGCCGCCATTCGCAACGGGACCGGCAGCCAGCGCCACGGCGCCGAGGTCAGCACCCGCATCCGCCGAAGGTCCTGCTCCGGCACGAACGCGCTCAGCGTCGATACCGCCGCCTCCGAAAGCCGCCTGCCCATCAGTCCCTGCTTGTCACTTTGTAGATCGCATAGTCGCCCGACCGGAAGACGGCTGTTAGCTCCGGCATCTGGTCGAACTTCGCCAGCCCGGCTTCACTCCCCCGTAACCGCTCCTCTGTGCCGACGACGATGTAGCTCACGTTGTAGCGTTGGATGTACTGGAGGGCGAAGGCGGGGAAGGCGTCGGTGTAGAAGCGTGCTGTGTCGCTGCGGCGCTGATCGATGAGTGCCTGGTAGTCGGTTCGTTGCTGGATCTGGTGCCAGTCCCAGCCGATGACGGCGGGCAGCCCGGTGTACTCCGAGATGCGGCCGGTCCAGTGGTAAAGCGGCCCGACCTCCTCGGCGATCACCGGGCTCCCCTTGACGTTCTGTCGCAGCCATTCGATCAGCGGGAGGTCGTCGTCAAGCCGCACCTGCACCACCTTCGGTTGCTCGGCCGTGCCGAGATCCTCGCGATAGACCGCGCCGGGGAGGAACGCCAGGCCGTTCAGGGTCGGGCCGGAGTCGTTGAAGCGGGCGTCCTGCCGGGCGCGCGTCCCGGAGTAGAGGTAGATGATCGACGAAAGGAACAGCAAACCGACGCAGGCGGTGGCGGTCAGGGCGGCGAAAGCCCGGCCGCGCGCTGGCCGTATCTGCCAATCGCGCACTTCCCAGAGCGCCTGCCCGACGTACCACGTCGCGAAAGCGCTCGCCACGGCGAAGAGCTGCCACGCCTGCAGGCCGAATTTGAAGACCGTGTTCATCCGCTGGATGTCGTTCTTCAGGGTCACGACGTCGACGCCAGCGCTGACGGCGAAGGCGAGAGCGAATGCGGCGGTCGCGAGGATGCGCGGGAGGTTGCGTTCGGCGGCGCGCCATTCGAGCCAGAGGAGGTTGACGAAGTAGACCTCGATGAGCGCGGCCAGCGCCAGCGTCGCCAGCCCGAAGGTCGCCGTGAACGCCGCCAGGCCACCCGCGAAGACAGCCAGGGCGATCACCTCCATCCGCCCGTTGACCGAGGCGAGCACCGGATTCCTGCCGTGGTCGCGCAAGCGGATGGCCAGCTCCTCGTAGTAGCGGACGGCGAGGAAGACGATGGCGATGGCGACGAAAACGGCGTATTGGACGAAGTACTGGTGGAGCTGCGTCGTCTCGGGCGCGCGTACCAGGCCTGGGTCGAAGGTTTCGAAGTGGGCCGTGTAGGGCGCAAAGAGGACCGTCGTCACCACACCCGCGGTCGCGAGATGGCCAACAGCATCCCACCAGCGCTCCTGCCAGCGCCCTTGGCGCAGCGCCTGCCCGGCCGCGACCAGACCGCAACTGATGAGGACGGCGGTCGGGAAATCCCAGGTGTGGACCGCTCGCACGAGGCCGACCGCGACGCCGATCAGCGCTGCCAGCACCCAGGTGCGCGTCTTCTGCCCGCTCGACGCCATCGCGACGTAGGCCACGCCGAGAGCGATGACGAGCCCGAAGAAAGGCACACCCATCAGGTGCGGGTGGAGGTCGGCGAAGAGCAGCGAGAAGAACGGGAACTCGGTGATGTCGAACTGGCCGAAGTGGACGCGCGAGCTGCGCCACCAGTCGAACGGCGGCAGCGCGACACCGTCGACGGCGAACCGCCAGAGACCGCCGAAGACGCCGAGAAAGCCGCCGAGCATCCGCACGAGTGGCCGGAACGGCGTGCCGCTGGCGGTGCTTCCGAGCGGATGCCACTCGTTGATCTTCTGCAGGCGTTCGATCGTCTGGTGAGCGCCGTCGAGGTTCGCCATGAAGAGCAGCAGCACCACGCCGAAGAGGGCCGCAGCGATGGCTGGCCGCCGCCAGCGCCGCGTTTCGCCGATCGCGCGGCGGCGAATGCGGGCGCCCATGCCCACGAGGTTGGCTGCGGTCGACGCCATCGTCGCCGCCCCCAGGCTGGCGAAGGTCGGGATTCCGAGGTTGAAGGCGATCTCGGGAACGATCTTCAGCGCCCGCATCGGCACGGCCAGGAAGAACCAGCCCATGTAGTAGTAGTTCATACTCCCGCCGGCGAACCACGGGTCGTACGGCGGGAGCTTCGTCGACCGTGCGATGGCGGTGAGGTAGGCGATCTCCATCGGCTTTTCGCCGCCCTGCGGGTCGAACCACAGGTCCGGGTTCCAGGCACGCAGGAGCACAAAGACCGTGAAGACGCCGAGGAAGACCGCCTCAATTGCGAGCCAGGTGCGCCAGGTCGTGCGCGCTTCGCGCCGAAGCGATCGCCGGCGGATGAACCCAAGCGCCACCCCCGCCGCCACTACCGCGGCGAGGGCGGTCCACGCGAGCGTGCCGGAGAAGCGCGACGGCCCCCACGCGACGAGGACCCACGTCGGCAGCACGACTGCGATCAGGCCGAGGAGCTTTGAGAGGCCGTAGCCGCGGTCTGGGAGCGGCCGGAACAGCCACGTGACCCACGGGATGGCCGCCACCGCGGCTACTTCGAGGAACAGCAGCCACCAGAGCCATGGGATGGAGCTCGCCCACCCGTGCGCGTCGAAGATGGCCGAGAACGTGCCGCCGGACTGCTGGACTTGCGCCTCGGCGGAAGTGAACTGCAGTCCGTTGGTCCGCCCCTCCTTCGGCAACAGACTGACCGCCCGCTCGGGATGCGCTTCGTTCAGCAGGGCGATAGCCTTCTGGGGATTCCAGGCGGCAGTCTTCTTGTAAATTCGCACCTCGGGGTGGTCGTAGACGGTGAACGACTCCTCGGCATGGGAATCGTTGATCGTGAGACCGAGGAATGATGGCTGGAGCGTGAACGTCGCGACCCGCTCGAACCCGAGCTCTCCGCTGTCCAGCAACTGGTAGTAGCGAATTGTCGCCGGGTATTCACGTTCAAGGCGCTGCACGGAGTTGCGGATACGGTCGGATGCGATAACGACGTAGTCGGCATTGACGAGCCCGCCCTTGCCGCTGTCCTGTTGCCGGCCGAGGACGAGTTCGCGGACCTTCTGGAGCGAATCGGGGGCGTACGGCTCGGTCTCAATGTTTCGGTAGTGCTTCGGCGGTTCGTTTGGGAGGGCGTAGGGCAACGAGTCGTCCCAGATCTCGCTGGTGATCCCGGCTCCCGGCGGAACGTTCGCGTAGATCCAGCGGCTGGCCGCGACCTTCGGGTTGTCGGCCGCGTACACGTGTTGGAACGCGAGCATCCAGAAGGCCGTGCTCCCAAAGAGCACGATGAGCGCTACCGCTGCCGCACCGTGCACGGGCCGGGGACGCCAGGCGCGCGATGCAAGCCACCCGAACCGGCGCGGCCTGAAGTCGGGTAGCGATCCGAGTCTCGTGGCCCGCCAGAGTCCCGCCGCACCCCAGCCGGCCATAAGGCAGAGCACCGGGTAGATCGGGACGAAGTAGCGCATGAATGCCACGAATCGGTAGCCCTGGAAGCCGAAGATGGCAGCCGCGAAAATCAGCGGCAGCAGGAACGTCAGCTCGCGCCGCTTGAACAAAAGCACACCGGCGGCCGCCATGGAAACGAGCGCGGCGATGCCGAGCGCTGGACCAAGTCCCCAGAGCACGATGTTGGTCAGCGGCGTCAGAAACGGTGTTCTCCCCGCGAACTGGACGAACGGCGGGTAGAACGTGGTCCCATCCTGGCGGTCCAGCTCGGCGGTCAGGTCGTCCGTCCAGGTCGCGTTCAGACCCATGTCCCAAAAGTGCGGGCCTTCGAACGCATACGGCTGGGCGATCCGGAAAGCGGCCAGCGCGACGGCGAACGTGAAGCTGAGAATTGCGACATCGGTGAGCCAATTGCCGCTCTGGCGGCGTTCGCGCCCACGCCACCGCAGGCCCATGCGAGGAAGCTCACGCAGCGCGATACGAGCGCCGCCGGCGGCCACGATCGCGGGCACGAAAAGGACGGCGTTGACCTTGCAGGCCGCGCCCAGGCCGAGTCCAACGCCCATCGCCGCGCCGAGCAGCCAGGCGCTCCACTCGTGATCGGCGGTCACGAAGCGCACCGCCGCCAGGAGCGTCGCCATGCCAAAGAAGACGAGGAACGGATCGACGGTCCAGAAGTGCGCGAGCTGCGCCGGCAGCACGGACAGCGCGTAGAGCAACGCTGCAAGAAGCCCCGCACGCCGGCTGAACAGCGAGACGCCAAGGCCGAACAGGATCGCGATCGTCGCCGTGTCGAAGAGCGCGGCCAGGCGGCGGCCCCAGATGACCGTTGTGTCGTACGAGTCGCCGCCCGCGATCGTGCTGACGCCCTTCGCCAGGAAGAGCGGGAAGGTGCCGTAGACGAACGAGTGCGTTTCGCTCTGGTTGTACGGGTTCAGCGGGCTGGCAGCGGTGTCGAAGTAGCCAGCGATCGACCCGGGCCAGCGCGCCCGGTCGGCGACCATGGAAAGAAACCGCTCGTCCGGATGCAACTGAAGCGGCGCCGGGGCGCCGGCCGGCTGGTCCCAGTAGAGCCCGTGGAACCGTAGCGCCGCGCCAAGGAGGAGGATCAGGGCGAGCGCGACGTACCAGCTCAGAGCGACCCCGCGTACTCGCGCGAGCACAATGCTGCGGGCTGCGGGCTGCGGGCTCCGCTCGGGCGGTGTCTCGGCCAAGGGCCATCCCCGGAATGGTGGTCAGATGCAAACGGGGCCGCCGAGGCAGCCCCGCGATGCGCTACAGGATACGGCCGGGAAGCGTGAGACGCGTCGTTCAGGCAAAGCCTGCGTTAGAGCCCCTTTTCCACGAGGAACTTGCAGAGATCCGAAATCCGGCAGGCGTAACCCCATTCGTTGTCGTACCAGGCCGCCACCTTGACGAGGTTGCCGCCGACGACGTTCGTCGAGAGCCCGTCGACGATGCTCGATCGCTCGTCGCCCTTCATGTCCATCGAAACGACCGGGTCCATCGTGACGCCGAGGATCCCCTTCATCTTCTCGTTGGCGTTCTCGTTCATCGCGGCGTTGAGCTCTTCCTTGGTCGCGTTTCGTTCGATGAGGGCGACGACTTCAACGATCGAGACGGTCGGCGTCGGGACCCGGTAGGAGAGTCCGTCGATCTTGCCGTCAATCGAAGGGATCACGAGCCGCAGGGCGCGAGCGGCGCCCGTCGACGTCGGCACGATGTTCAGCGCGCCGGCGCGCATTTCGCGCAGGTCGCTGCCGGCGGCCTTGTCCAGGATCTGCTGAGAGTTCGTGTAGCTGTGGATGGTCGTCATCTGGGCCTTCTGGATGCCGAAGCTGTCGACCAGCGTCTTCACCACGGGCGCGAGGCCGTTCGTCGTGCAGCTCGCGTTGGAGACGACGTTGTGCCTTGCGGGGTCGTAGGCCTCGGGATTCACGCCCAGGACCAGCGTCACGTCCTCGTTCTTCGCCGGGGCGCTGATGACGACCTTCTTCACCGTGTCACGGCGATGTGCCACGGCCTTCGTGGCGTCGGTGAAGAAGCCGGTGGACTCGATGACGATCTCGGCGCCCACGGAGCCCCAGGGAATCGCGCCGGGCTCGCGCTCGCCGAAGACCTTCACCAGGCGGCCGTCGATCGCGAGGCCGCCGTTCTCCACGCGGATCTCGCGGTTCCAGCGGCCGTAGTTGCTGTCGTACTTCAGCAGGTTGGCGTTGGTTTCCGTGGGCACGAGGTCGTTGATGGCGACCACCTCGAGCTGTCCGGGATAGCGGTCGCTGATCGCTTTGAGGACTTGCCGGCCGATGCGGCCAAAGCCGTTGATGCCAACTTTCGTGACCATGTGAAGAGACTCCCCGCGCGGATTCGTGTTGAGTCCAGACTACCGGGATTGCGTGAACCGGGCCACACGAGCCGGGCAGCCGTCACTCGGCGCCGGCGGATTCCGGGCAATCGGGTACGTGCCGCCGGACGCTGGCGATGGGGGCAAGGTTCATCACATACACAGAAGCTGTACTTCGATAGTCTCACGCTATGATTCCAGTCAGCTCGATATGCAATTTCAACTACCTCGCCGCAGGGCCATAGATGAAGCTGAAAGCATCGAAGATCGGGAGAGCTCATCATGAACCGCCGCCAGGTTTCCTGCCCACACTGCGACCTCCATTTCCTTTCGGCCCGCGCGCGGACCTTCTGCCCCGGCTGCCATCTGCTCATCGAACCGAAGGAAACAGCCGCGGTGTAGCCACTCTTAGCCGCCTCGGCGCCACGCGCCCCACAGTGTTGCCCCGAGATCTGCGGGAGCCGCGATGGAATCGAAATTCGTGCGGGCGCCGTTTACCCAACCCGCTTCGAAGCATCTACAGCCCAGCGCGGCGGCCGTCGCCAGGTCCTCGCCGTGGCCCGAAACGAACGCGCACTCTTCCGCGCCCCTGTCGAGGAATGTCAGGCAGCGCCTCATCCCGTTCGCGACGTCCCAATCACCGTCGGCGCTCGGCGCCAGCACCGCGAGAAACCGGTCCAACCCGGTCGATTGCACCTGCTTGAGCGCCAGCGCGTGGGGTTCCCGCGAGATCGCTCCCATCTCGACGCTCTCGCCACGCAAGGCGTCGAGCGCCATTCCGATCCCTTCGTGGACCAGCAGCCGCTTCAGCGCGCTCCGTTCGAAGAGCTGGGCGCAAAGCGCCTCGCACCGCAGCCGCTCCTCTGGGCTCTCGACCACGATCGAGAGCGCATGGCGCCATGGCCGCGCGCGGTACTCTTCGACCAGCCCCGAGACGTCGATCCGACGACCGCAGGCAACGGCGATCGACTGCTCGACCGCGTACTGCCAGGCCCGCCGCCGGTCGAGCAGCGTCTCGTCGAGATCAAAGATGACCGCTCGTGGCCCCGCCCTGTGCGTCGGGCCGAGCAGCGCCATCGCTAGACCGTGAGGCCGAACCGCTCGGCGGCCCGCGCGTAATCCTCAGGCGTGTTGACGTCCACCAGACAGAGCTCGCTGGAGGGGAACGACGCGAGCTCTGTCTGGTGGGTTCGCAGCACCCCGCCGAGTCCCTGCGTCTCCTCGGTTGCCGTCAGCATCTCGGGGCGCAGGCGCCCGGCGACGATTACCGGATGGCCGTGGTGGCCGTCGAATTCCGGCCGGGTCGCGGCCGCCTCTGACCGGTGTGCCGCTATCAGCTCGCGATAGAAGCTTGCCGGCCGCGGCTGGTCGACGTTCACGACCACGATAGCGTCGGCGTCGCGGTTGACCGCCTTCGCGCCAAGACGCAGCGAGCCGGCGCGCCCCGCGTGATAGGCCGGGTTGCTCATGACCCGGCAGTCAGCGTCTTTCAGGCGCCGGCGAATCTCGTCCGTGCGGTGGCCGAGCACAACGATGACCTCGTCAACGCCGGCCTCACGCAGTTGCTCGACCTGGTAGACGACGAGGGGCTTACCGCCCCAGTCGAGGAGCGCCTTCGGGCGGCCCATGCGCGAAGAAATGCCGGCCGCGAGCACGATGCTCGAAATCATTCACGTCACCCCGGCTTCGAGTCTATCCACGCGGCTCGCTCCGGGCGACGGCATCAGCCGATCTGTTTGCGCATCACGGGCTGGCCCGCAGTCCTCCGAGCGACCTCATGGAAGCCGGCGGCTGCGAAGGCCGGCACGACTCCGTGGTAGGCGGCGTCGACGCTCACCGGCGAAACGGCGGGGTCGCGCGGGTAGGCCTCGAGCACGCGTGCGCCCTGCTCGGTGGCGGACACTTCCGCGGCCCGGATGAGGGCCTGCATGAGCCCTGCGCCACGGTGGGCCGGGCCAATGTAGAAACAGACGATCGACCAGACGGGCTCGCGATCGACCTGCTTCATCGCGCGGGAGCGGTCGAGGCGCGGGAATCGCTCGCGAGGGCTGAGCGAGACCCAGCCGGCCGGTTCGTCCCCCGCGTATGCGAGGATTCCCGGCACGGGCCCACGGTCGACGACCTCGCACATCGCGTCGCGGTTCTTCGCGCCCCGGCCGGCCTCGAACTCCTTGCCGGTCTGCCGGAACCACATGCACCAGCAACCGCCGCAGCCCCTTGGCCCGAAAAGCCGGACGAAGTCCTCCCAGCGATCAGGCGTGAGCGGCTCGAAGCGAAACTCTCGGGTCGCGATCATGCGACTACCTCCCGGGCGAACGATAGACGACCACACCCGACTGGACTACGTACCGGACCCCCCTGAGCGCCGCCAGGTTGGCCGTCGGGTCGCCTTCGACCACCAGCAGGTCGGCCCGCTTGCCGGGCGTTAGGACACCTCGGTCGTCTAGGCCGAGAATATCGGCAGCGGTGCTGGTGGCAAGCTTCAGCACCTGAGGCGGAGCGAGACCGGAGAGCTCCTGCATCACCTCGAGACCGCCGGCAAGCGCGGCGTGCGGCACGCCCGGGATACCACAGTCGGTGCTCATCACGACCGCGCAACCGGCGGCGAGCAGGCCGTGGAGCACGGCTGCCCGTCGCTCGCGCTGGCCGTCGTCGGGCCAGCGGCGGTAGCCGATGGAGACTGTCGGGGAGACGACGATGCCCTTCGCCGCCATTGTCTTCGCGATGCCCGCGTCGAACTCGATCCCGCCTGGCGTGCTGAACGTGCAGTGCTCGATCATGTCCACGCCTGCCTCGACCGCCAC
>JAKALX010000378.1 GCA_021823905.1 Chloroflexota bacterium
GGACCTAGTCCGACGCGATGGCGAGGCCGCCGCCTGGCCGGCCAGCGGTCTCCCCACCGACGCCACCGAGTGAGGCGGCGCTCGAGGCCAGAGATCACACAGGCTCAAACGCTCGTAGCCGCGCGGGTCCAACAGCAAGCCGCCATCGCCAATGGGGCTTCACGGTCCACGCCGTCAGTTGCCATCTCTCCCGTTCGCCCATGATGAGCATGAACGGGCGTGCGCACCGTGCTTCCGGGTCGCGGGCGATCCGGCGGAGCGTGCCCTTGTCGTTCCGGGACGGGACCGCGGCCGCGCCGGGATGCGTGTGCCAGTCGCCCAGATATTCGATGCGTCGGCCGCTCCGCTCGTACTCGTCCGCCAGACGCGCTTCCTGATAGGCGGCATCTGGCGCGAAGCCCGTCGGCCAATGCCGCGCGTCCGGGCCTGGGCCGATCACCTCCGTGAGCACAGCCTCCGTGTCATTCGCCCAATAACCCAAGAGCAAGCCGCCAGTCTCGTCCGGCTTGTGCTCCTCCGCCTGCTCGTGCATCTGAGCAACGGTGTCTTCCCCTACCCACAGCAAGGGCGATGCGTACGTCACGCGGCAAGCCGGCCGTGACGCGGACACTCTCTGTGGTGGCGGAGTGGGAAGGTGGTCCATTCCGGAGACGTGATCGTCCCGTCGCGTTGCCGTAGGTCCACGATCGCAACGTCCCATTCCGGGTCCGGGTAGCCGCCCGATGTGCCTCCCACCAGCGTCGATGTGACGAGCCGAGCGGCCAGGAGCCCGAACTCGGCGACATCGAAGCCAACGCCGGTGAACGTCGGGTCCGCGCATCCGAGCGGCTGCGTCAGGCCGTTGGGGTTATGAGCCGGCCCTCGGTGTGCACGTTCACCTTTCCGGTGTCAACGCGCAACAGCCGTGAGAGGCACCAACTTCGTTGCGCCCGCAATCTCCCCACAGTTTGAGAACCCCGTCGGCGCGGAGCGTGCATGGGTTTCACGGCTGCGGGCCCCAGTCGCGCGGGAGCGGTCCTGTCACGATCCGTCCGTCCGGCGCCTTGACGCAGGCCCCCCGCTCCTGGTCGGTCGGAGTGCCACCGCTCGGAGTCACCTCGACTCGGTTCAGCGTGACGAGCACGTATACGACCTCGTCGGCGTTCCCGGCGCCCAGGGAGGGGGGGAGATTGAGGCTGGCAACCGTTCCTCGGCGAGCCAGAAGGATCGGCGTGCCCGACGGCCACCCACAATCGGCGAGCGTCAGAGGCGAATCGGGCGGGATCGGCACCGGGGTCGTGCCGGGCGGGCCGCTGCACGCTCCGGCGTTGAGCGAGACGATCGCAACGGCGATCGCCAGACGCATTCGCCGTCTCGTGGGTGCATGTGCGAGGTTCATGAGCGTCGCGAACCTCCCACGCCGGACCCACACCATTGCCCCGGCGCCACCAGCATCCCCCACGAGCCTCACCTCGGTCGAAGACCTGAGCCGTGGAGCCGGCCAATAGCAGCCGGCAGAGGGAGTGAACACGTTGCGATCAGGAGGACGAGTAGCAGCGAGGGGAGGCTGTACAGAACCGTTGCGACGTCCGAGTCCGGACCGCCAGTCGTGGGAACACCCACGAGGAGTACGAACGCCCAGAAGCTGCCCACGACCAGGGCGGGAGGTATCGCGAGGCCTCGCCACCAACCGATAGGCTCGACGACGTCAAGGAGCAGACCGAATAGGCCTACACCCGCCAACCCGACCACAAGCATGCTCATCCCGATGCCGATCCACGGCTCGGGGGCTTGGAGCCAGTCACCCGCAGAGATAGCCGATCCGATGGCCACCATTAGCCCGAGGGCAACCACGGCCCCAGACACCGCGAGGCCGGCCCACCCGCCCCAACGGACAATTCGCATCTGTCCCTCCCCCTGCCGTTCCTGCGGCGACGCGCTGATGCGCAATGCACGGCGATCGTGCTGCGGGCAAGCCTGCTCGTCAAGGCACCATAACATCGGGCGGAGCACCCGGGCACTTCCGCTGCGGCTGAAGTCGCTTGCCCCATCCCTCTGCAGGCGCCGAGTGACATTCGGCCCTTGCAGGCTGTTGTACGTTGGGGGCGTTGTTGCGGACAAAGAGGGGGGAAGATGCCGAACATCCGTCGCGCGTTCTTGGCGATGATGTCAATCATCGTTGCTTCGATTACGGCGCTGACTTTCACCGGAACCACATTGGCCTTGAGTTACTCGAGTTGCGTCGAGGGCCCGCTCGCAGTCAACCATTGGCGCGGCGAGGCGGTGACCGGCGGCCCAAGGCACGGCACCTCAGGCACCGTGATCGGCCGGACCCTGCTTATGTGCTCGAATCCAGGGGCATTCGAGGTTGATGGCACCTTCTACTTCTCGAATGTTGAGCCAACCAATGGCAGTTTCCGCGACATCATCCAAGTGGGCTTTGGACAGGGTCGTTCGCCCTCGTTGCTCCCGGGGATGCACTTCATCACGGGCTTCGGACGCTCCAACACCACGCCGGGATGCGCCGGCCTGTCAAACGTCGACCCGATCGCACATCAGGCAGGCAGTTACGACAACACGAGCCACGACTACAAGGTGTACCACCAGAACAACGTCTGGAACCTCCTGGTCGGCTCTACGGTCAAGCTGTCGTATCCGGAGGCAGATCTCTGCTGGAGCCCAGCAAGATCGTCGTGGTTCGGCGAGACCTGGGACTCCGGCGATCAAATGGGCGGAACGCCGTCTTCGCGCATGGGTGTGACGAGCCTCAACTACGCCACGGCCGAGAACGGCGGCTTCGTCTACACCAGCTTGCTGCCGGCCGGCTCGTGCAACTACAACAACGCCCCGCCCAACTGGTATCAGTGCGATATCCCCTCATCAAGGTCGATTGAACTGTGGACCCTCGATCGATGAACACGAGCAGAGGCGGTGCTCTCGTGACGCACGGCAGGTTCATCGTCCGAGTTGCAGCGGTGCTCGCAGCCTGCCTGACGGCAGCTTCGCTGCTTGCCAGCGGAGTCTTCGCTACCGGGATCAGCGACGAGGCCCGGGCGTGCGGCGGGGCGCGGAATACCGTGCAGGCTGAGTTCGACCTCGCCTCAGGCCAAGATATCTGGCGCGAATTTCCCGCAATGCTGCAGTCGCCCGAACTCGAGAGCGAATCGGCTCCGCTTCACGTGGTGGTCTTCAAGGGCGACGTGGATCTGACCGGGATGGTGATGGGGACGACGTCGCAGGTTCCTCTTGTGACAAATGCCGTCTGCGTTACGCTCAGCTCCGGACAGGTCTTCTTCTACGATGGAGTGTCCCGGGCCGGCTCGCGCTTTCAGTAGTGGTCCGGGCTGTGCCCCGTAGGGCGATATGGGTCTTCGCCAAGACCTACATCGCCGCTCTGCTGGTGCTGTTAGCGGGATTCTGGCTGGTTCGTGCCTTCATCCCTGCGTTCTTGGGGACGTCCGCGTACTACAGTTCGCCTGTGCCAACGCCTCAAGAGATGGCAGGCTTCTCTCTCAAGTATCGGGAGGGATCGGAACGAGGGTGGACGACCCTGTCGGTGGGAGCCGATGAGGCCGAATGCCAAGCACTCGCGCATAGCGCCTATCTGCGGGACGCGTGCGTCCTAGCCGTGAACGTGGATCCGCACTGGATTGCCCCCGCCGCACGCGGACGCCTCAACTTCGAAGACACGCCGGCATACGTTGCCATCGTGTGGCGATCCGTCCTGTCAGGTGACCGAAGCACTTGTGATGCGGGGGGACTGCTGGCCGAGCGCCGAGCCGCGTGCGAGACCGCCGTTGCCTCGGGCAGCGCGTCCTTCAGCGACGGCCCCGTGACCGCGGCGGTTTCCTTGCTACGGTGAACGAGCATAATCAACGGGCCGGGAAGGGGCCTGCGCCCAAGCCCCGAGGATCGCAAGACGGCCGTGACGGATTCGCCCGTCTTCGCGACGTCGAGAGAGCTCGGGGCGAGCTGGATCGTGAGCGGCATCCTAATGGTGGGCCCGAGCGCGATTTCGAATCTGCATGGCGCCGATAGCACGAGCAGTAGCGGGCCCCATATGTCGTGCCCCCGTCGCTCA